>JAAZBA010000033.1 GCA_012514045.1 Clostridiales bacterium
AGCATATAAAGCCGATGTATACGTGGACTGCACAGGAGACGCAGATCTTACTGCCTGGGCGGGGGGAGAGTTTGAGTTGGGGGACGAACTTGGAGAGATGCAGTGTGCAACCATGTGCTTTGCCATGTCAGGAGTAGACATGGAGGAGCTTAAGAAGATAAAGACCCACAGAGTGATACATCCCAACGGAGGCAAATATCCGCTTATTCCCGATAACCACTGTGTGGGCGCGGTTGTACGTCCGGGTGTTATGGGATTTAATGCGGGCTCGCTTTACGGCGTTAACGGCACCGATCCCGTTGATTTATCGAACACAATTCTCAAAGGCCGCCAGCTTACGCAGCAGATAGTAGCCTGTCTGAAAGAGCGGCTGCCGGAAGCCTACGCCGATGCTCAGCTTACAAGCACACAATCCCTTTTAGGCATTCGTGAAGGAAGAAGAATAAAAGGGGATTATAAACTTTGCTCTGATGACTATCATTCACGCAGAGTGTTTCCCGATGAGATAGCGAGAAACTGCTATAATTTCGACTGCCATGAGACTCCCACAGAGCTTGAAAAAATAAGAAGAGGGGAAGCGCTTCCCTTTAAACCTGAGGAATTTGTATATTCTCCCGGCGAGTCCCACGGTATACCCTATCGAAGCCTTGTGCCTAAGAAACTGAAGAATGTTATAGTTGCGGGACGCTGCATTAGCGCCGAAAGACGAATGCAGGGTACCACACGGGTTATGGCTGTGTGCCTTGCTACAGGCGAAGCCGCCGGTATGGCTGCCGCCCATGCCACGGAAATGGAAAAAGCAGATATGCATAAAATAGACACTGATCGTCTCCGCAAGAGACTGAAAGAAGAAGGCGCGTATATCCTATAGACATACTATAGACAGATATGCGGGATAAATTGATTGCGTTATAAAATGCACAACAGCCAGCGATTGCTTGCGATCGCCGGCTGAATAATGCTGTGTTACTTTTCGTAATCCTTTTTTCTGATCTCAACCCGTCTGATTTTACCGCTGTATGTTTTAGGAAGAGCGTCAACAAATTCCACTATTCTGGGATATTTATATGGAGCTGTGACATGTTTTACGTGGTTCTGGAGCTCCTTTATGAGCTCATCGGAGGGTGTATAGTCTTTTGTCAGAACAACGGTGGCTTTGACAATTTGACCGCGCGTTGGGTCCGGTACAGCTGTTATAGCCGTCTCCAGCACGGCAGGGTGGGTAAGCAGAGCGCTTTCTACCTCGAAGGGACCTATACGGTAGCCGGAGCTCTTGATAACGTCATCGTTGCGTCCGACGAACCAGTAGTAACCCTCCTCATCGTACCAGGCCATATCACCGGTGTGATAATATCCGTCATGGAAGGATTCCGCGGTCTTTTCCGGATTTTTTTTGTATTCGATAAAGAGACCGGCGGGATGTCTTTCAGAAATTGGGATGCAGATTTCTCCCTCAATACCTGCCTCGCACTTTTCACCGTTTTCGTCCAGCAATACGGCATTGAGCCAGGGCATAGGTTTTCCCGTGGAACCGGATTTTGGATCGACCCAAAGGTTTGCCGCTATAATTACGGGGGTCTCCGTCTGACCGAAGCCTTCACGAAGCTCGATGCCTGTATATTCCTTCCAGCGATTGAAAACCTCGGGATTTAGGGGTTCGCCGGCTATGTAACAGGCTCTCAGGGAGGAGAGATCGTAATTGCCCATATCTTCCTTTACGAAGAAACGGTATGTTGTAGGAGGAGCGCAGAAGGTGGTAATCTTATACTCGCCGATAAGTTTGAGGAAGTCAGTAGGCTTGAATTTTGAGGAATAATCGTAGGCAAACACCGCAGCGCCGCATATCCACTGACCGTATAGTTTACCCCAAGAGGCTTTAGCCCAGCCTGTGTCGGCGGAAGTGAAATGGAGATCTGTCTCCTTAAGATCCTGCCAGAACTTGGCGGTAAGGATATGACCTAATGGATATGTAAAATCGTGTACAACCATGCTGGGCATGCCTGTTGTACCGCTGGTGAAGTAGCAGAGCATGACGTCCTCATTTTTGGTAGCATTGTCACCGGTGGGACGGCGGAAATCTTCACTTGAAGAATCCATAAGAGCACTGAAATCGATATATCCCTCTCGTTTTCCCGCCACAGTAGCCTTCTTGCAACCGGAACTGTTATCGAGAACCTCGTCTATATATCCGCATATACCTTCGTTATCAACAGTGATAAGGAGCTTTACATCAGCCATATCGGTGCGGTATTTAATGTCTTTCGATGTAAGCTGATTTGTGGCAGGAATAGCGATTGCGCCCAGTCTGCAGAGAGCCATGGTTATAATCCAGTACTCGTAACGGCGTTTAAGCATCATCATAACGCAGTCACCCTTTGAAATTCCCAAGGAGACAAGGGCATTAGCCGTCTTTTTACTTATGACAGATATGTCCGAAAAACTAAAGGTGCGGCTCGCTCCCGTGTCATCGCACCAGACAAGAGCTGTCTTGTCCGGCTCAATGCGCGCCCATTCGTCCACAACGTCGTAGGCGTAGTTAAAGTTTTCGGGGATGTTTATAGTAAAGTTTTGTTTGAAATCCTCATAAGAGGAGTATTCTGTGCGACAGAATCTTTCAATGATACCCATATTTTATGTGCCTTTCCCAAGTTATATTACAACAACCAGAACAACAGCGTTCTTTCCGCCCTGAGCCTTCATACCATGGGGGTTACCTGAGTCAAAATAAAGCGAATCACCCTCGTTGATTGTGATGATACTGTTGCCAATCTTGATTTTGAAGGAGCCTTCAAGGCAGTAGTGATACTCATGGCCAGAATGCACATTGAGGTGATATGGTTCGTCATCATCAGAAGGGGCAATTGTTACAAGGAAGGGGGATACCTTTCTGTCCACGAAATTATAAGCAAGATCGGAGTATTTGTAAGCGCTTGAACGCTCAACCTTGATGCCCTTGCCACGTCTTACTACAGAATAGGTGTGCATCTTGGCGCTTTCGCCGGTTAGTAGTTCTGTTATGCTGACAGCCAAAGTGTTTGAAATATCATAGAGCACACTAATGGGTATGTCTGCATTGCCGGACTCGTATGCGAGATATTCTTCAACATTAATGCCCATATCGGCAGCGAGCTCCTCGGGCGTCATATCGGAAAGCTCCCGGATTGTCTTCATACGCTCGGCGATTTCCTTGTTATGAATATGCAAGATATCATCTCCTTATGTTGTATGTGCCTCCGCCTTTACTGTAAAGGCGGAGGCGTTTTTGCAGATCGGATTATTTAGAGCTCCATGCCTATCTTCAGAGCCTTCATGTTCAAATCATAAAGCTCCGCTTTCCTTGCAGGAACGACTTTCTGCATTGTCTCGGCAATAAGCTCTTCGTCACAGAAACCTAGTTCCTTTATGATCTTGCCCACTATGATGATATTGGCAAGCTTTGTTATACCTTTATCACGTGCTATCTGAGTGGCAGGCACATAGTATGTAGATACATCCTCACGCTCTGCTTTGCGGCTGACAAGGGAGGAGTCGACAAACACCATGCCTCCGGGAACAGTTTTCTTCTCAAACTTGTCAAAGGAAGGGATATTCATGGCTACAAGAACGGTTGGATTTGTGATAATAGGTGATCCGATGCGATCGGAGGAA
>JAAZBA010000195.1 GCA_012514045.1 Clostridiales bacterium
CTACTGGTTCGTAGCCAGTCACTCTATCCAGCTGAGCTACAAGCGCAATTTTTTCAGCCTGTTTATTATACCACAGCTTATTTGTTTTTGCAACACTTTTTTCTGTTTTTAGGAAAAGTTTTTCGTCTGATAAAACAGTTTGCTTCGACGCTTGTACTATATCGCTTGTAAAATAAGGCTGTTTATGGTATAATACACCTACAAAGCATCAATTCAAGAGGGAGGTGCGGTAAAAATGAATCTGGCTGAATCGGGGGAAATGTACCTTGAGACGATATATATCCTTTCAAAGCAACTGACAAATACCCGCTCGATTGACATATGCGAATACATGGGCTATTCGAAGCCCAGTGTCAGCCGCGCCGTTGGTCTCCTGAAGACAGGAGGCTACATAACCGTTGACGAGGATGGCTATATTAACCTCACGGAAGAGGGGTACGATGTGGCGTTCAAGATATACGAGCGGCATACGCTTCTGACAAAGTTCCTTGAAAGCCTTGGGGTAGACAGAGAGACTGCATCTGAGGACGCCTGCAAAATCGAGCATGGCATATCGGATAAATCCTTTGAAGCCATAAAAAAGCACATAGGGAGCCTATAGACCTAAACAATATAAAAACAGCGATACAGGGGTGAATAAATTTCGCCCCTGTATCGTTTCTATCTATTGTTATTTCTTCTCTTCATTTGAGGGAGCCTGCTGCTCCTGTACCGTTTGCTGAGGAGTTTGCTGCTGTGTCTTTTGATACTGCTCGTAGGCGATTTTTGACGCTGCCTTCTTTCTCTTGCTCTTCTTTATGACCGACTTGACAATGAGTATTACTATGACGGCGACAATAGCAAGGACTACAAGCACCGGTATGGCGCCGATCAAGCTTACGGTGAAATCAGCGAAGAACATGCCCACATCCTCAAGGGTGCTTGTAAACTCATGGGCAATCCTCTCACTTAGTGTCGTCGGGGCATCGTATACAGTTACGGGTTTTGTCACCTCGTCGATGCTGATGGTAACAGTGCTGTAAGTTATCTGGTTGTCAAGCCTGTTGAGGGAGGAAGTAATAGCCTCGATCTCATAAATTGTCTCGCTGAGAGCGTTTTCCAGCTCGATGATATCGGCAAGCTTTACAGCCTTCTCAAGGATTGCAAGAAGCCTTTCTTCCTTGGCTCTCAAAGCCGTGAGTCTGGATGTCTGGTCATAGTAAGACATAGTAACGTCTTCTTGCCAGGCATTGGCGAAGGTAACAGTGCCGATGGAATCCTTCTCGTAGAGGAAAGCATCCAGGTTAGAGGAGGGGATTCTGACAACATACTCCGAATGTCTTGTGGAGTAGTCGTTGCCTATGGATCTGCCGTAGGAAGACATGTCCTGGATATAGCCGTTGTAGCGGGAGACAAGCTCAGCCAGAGCCTCAATCGCTTTGTCGTATTCCGTAGTCTGGACATTAAGGGCTGCGTTGCGGATTATCTTGCGCTCCGTGGCTTCCATATTGTCCGCAAGGCTTCCGTCAGTGTCAAATTCTTCGGACTTGAACATGGACCCGGAAGCGGGAGCTTCCGCAGACATCTTCGCATTGTAATCGTACGCTTTTTCTTCCGTCGCCATGCCGGACATAGAGACATTATCGGCGTATTTCGAAGAGCCTGAGCAGCCGGCAAACAGAAAGACTATTGCCATGACAAACGCCATAGTGACGGATATTGCTTTAATACCTTTTTTCATTTTGTGACCATCCTCTCTTGAATTATCTTTTGATCGGTTTCAATTGATTAGACGCATCAAGCTGTGGTATTGTTCCGCCATTTGTAAAAATATTTTATCTTTTTATTAAATAAGTTTTCCTGCCTCACGGACTATCCGCATCATCTCGTCATATTCACGCTCCATATGTTCCACCATGCGAAGCTGAGTGCGGCATCGGTCCAGGTTGTGTTCCGGACGATGGATTTTAAAGTAGGTATCGCCGTTGAGATAATCAGTGAGGAAACGTATGCCGTTTTCCAGTGTCATTATCCTTGCGCCGGCGGGCAAGCTCTCGATCTCATCCTTTGACAGCAGACCGCCGGTTCCGCCGATAAAGCCTTTCGCGAAGCAAGAATAGAGGTCTATATCGAAATTTACTTTGGAGAGATCCTTTTCGTCCTCCGCTCCTGTGCTGGCGCCGACTCTGATGGCGTCGCCGAAGTCGTAGGCCGCGAGTCCGGGCATAACGGTGTCAAGATCAATGACGCAGACACCGAGCTTTGTATCGTCGTCAATGAGGACATTATTAACTTTTGTGTCGTTATGGGTGACTTTTAGGGGAAGAATTCCCGCTTCCAATTTGTCCACAAGCTCTCCTGTGTCATTTTCACGCTTGAAAATTTTTTCGAGCTCCGGTTCAACTTCTCTAAGCCTTCCCACAATATCGTTCTTTACGGCGATGCGAAGGTTATTGAGCCTGTCCTTTGTGTTATGAAACAGGGGGATTGTCTCATGAAGGGTGTCTGCCGGGTAGTCAGCAAGATACTTCTGGAACTTCCCGAAGGCTTCGCCCACGTTGTAAAACAGTTTGCCGTCTTCAATTTCCTGATATGTGCGGGCGTTGTCAATATATTTGTAGCAGCGCCAGTAGTTGCCATCGGCATCCTTACAGTAGCTTTTGCCGTCTTTGCAGAAGAGGAAGGAGAGGGTGCCTCGCTCTTTGTCGCCCCCGTCACGCTTAATCATATCCGACAGGTATACCGTGACGTTGATTATGTTCTCCATAACTTCCCAAGGTTTTTTGAACACATTGTGGTTTATTCTCTGGAGTGTATATTTTCTTTCAACACCGTTTTTATCCTCGGTTTTTACTACATATGTATCGTTTATGTGTCCGCCGCCGAATACGCAAGCCTTTATAAGCTTCTCATCTTTTAGGAAACAGGACACAACACTGTTGATG
Source organism: Clostridiales bacterium (assembly GCA_012514045.1). GTDB lineage: Bacteria > Bacillota > Clostridia > Oscillospirales > QAMX01 > JAAZBA01. The sequence continues at coordinate 2,925 of JAAZBA010000195.1, forward strand.
TCATATTTTTTTGCGGGTGCCGTCATTTGAAATCCTCCCGTTTATTTTTGCGCCTTGATAATCGGCTCCGGCTGGGAATTGTATACCTTCGAGCCGGGGGCGACGCTGTGTGTAAGCCATACGTTGCCTCCGATGATACTGCCTTTGCCTATGACAGTATCTCCACCGAGTATGGTGGCTCCGGAGTAGATTACAACGTCATCCTCAATGTTCGGATGCCGTTTGATTCCCTTTATCGGTTTTCCCGATTCGTCGAGCGCGAATGACAGCGCTCCCAGTGTTACTCCCTGATAGAGCTTCACGTTGTCGCCGATGGTACAGGTTTCGCCTATAACAACACCGGTGCCATGGTCAATAAAGA
>JAAZBA010000118.1 GCA_012514045.1 Clostridiales bacterium
GAGTGAAGAGAGCACCAAAAAGAAACGACAATTCGCGTTAACGCGAATTGTCGTTTCTTTTTGGTGCTCTCTTCACTCTTCAGCAAATTGTCGTTTCAGGTGAAAAGTTCAAAAGAGAAGAGAGAAAACAGTGTGCAGCGGTTGTTTCACACTATCGTTAAAATGCAAATAATATATGACATCTATTGTGATGCTACATATTAAATAAGCATTATTACAGTAATAGTATTGACATTTTATTTTTTCGCGCTATAATAATGTGGTTATTGTTCGGAGATTCAAAGGACACGACTCATATGCATCCAATGATGAAATGCAGGCTTTTACCGAAAAGGGGCGGGCTTATGGGTTTATTGTATTATCTGATTTTCGGCATCATCGGTGCGGGCATCGGTGTGGCGGAGGTTTTTCTGCTGAAGCGTTCTCTTAATGCGATAACCTTGGGTTACGCTCAAAAGGCGGTTATACCGATGCTGATAAAGATTGTTATTTATGCCGCGGCAGCAGCGGTGTCGATACTCTTTTTCAGCAAATATCTTATCGCGATGGGAATCGGCTTTGCGCCGGGCATGGTTGTTACGGTCATCATCGTTTTCTGCGTTAAAATGCGTAAAGACGGGTAAAGACAGAATTTTTATGAGCGAATCGGGGCGTTTTTGACGCCTTCGGCTATAATATGACTGGAGATGATACGTTGGGAACGAAAGACATAATACTGCTGTCGGCTTCGACCGTACTTTCGGTTCTGTTTATAATATTGTTTTTCCTTGCGCGGAGTCAGTATATCGCTGACCCGACACCGGAAAACAAAAAACGAAAAAAGCGGCGGTTTGTTCTTGTGGCTCTTTTTTCGTGGGTCTTTGTCGGTAGTGTTTTCAGTGTTCTTATCGGGGAAAGTAAGGGTTTTGCGTTCGACCTCAATATTTTTTCAACCAGAACGAATCTGGCTGTAAGCGGATATAATATTTCTCAAACCTCGATAACCATGTGGGTCCTGACGGGAATAATCCTGCTGTTGTCACTGATATTCAGGATATTTGTTTTCCCCCGGTTCAGGGAACAGCCGAAGGGCTTCCAGAACATAATGGAGCTGGGGGTCGAAGCGATGGATAAATTCGCAAAAAACACGCTTTGCGACTATTCGGAAGAGATTGCTCCCTATATGTTTTCGCTGATTGTATTTATGCTGCTTTCGGCGGCAAGTGAACTGGTAGATGTCAGGAGTCCGACATCCGATCCGGCCGTGACGATGGCTATGGGCCTGATATCGTTTGTTCTCATAAATTTCTATGGGTTCAGGAAAAAGGGGTTTGTCGGCAGATGGCAGTCCATGAGCAAGCCCAACCCGGTGATACTTCCATTCAAGCTCATAAGCGATGTGGCGGTTCCGATATCGCTTGCCTGCCGGCTTTTCGGAAACATGCTTGGCGGAATGATCATTCTGGGTCTGATCAAAGGTGTACTCGGCGGCTACGGAATCGGTGTAATCCCGGTGGTCGGGCTGTACTTCAGCCTGTTCCATCCGCTGATACAGATATATATCTTCATAATCCTCTCCATGACCTTCATAAATGAAGCCATTGAGAACGAAGATGCTTAACAGGAGGAAATTATAATGGTAGCATTAGGTGCAGGTATCGCAATACTCGCGGTTTTGGGAAGCGGTCTCGGCATGGGCATAGCAACAGGCAAGGCTTGTGAAGCAGTCGCCCGTCAACCCGAAGCTTCAGGCAAGATTAACGCGCTTCTTCTTCTCGGTTGCGCTTTGGCGGAATCCACCGCTATATACGCGCTTATCATTTCACTGATACTCGTTGCAAAGGTCTGATGGCGTATGCCAGCGCGGAGAATAAGATGGAGGTGTGCCGACCGTGGAGGGTCTTGAATTGAAAAGCATCCTTCTTGACTTATTGATGAATATAATCAATATTTTTCTTCTCTATGTCATAGTAAGGGGTCTGGTCTATAAACCGGTCAAAAACTATCTTGAAAATCGCAAAGCAAAAATCGCAGCCGAGCATGAAGCAGCCGATAGGCTTCATACCGAAGCTGAGCAGCTCAAGACGAATTATGAGAGCAAGCTCGCCGAGGGAGAAGCCACAGCCAAGACAATCATCAGGAAGAGCGAGGGAGACGCGAGAGTCAAGGCGAACGAAA
>JAAZBA010000123.1 GCA_012514045.1 Clostridiales bacterium
AATTTCCGGACCATCGACGGTCTCAAATCCCATGGCTCCGAAGATGGTGCGGACTGTATCGATTGTAGAAGTCAGAGGGTGGAGATAACCCAATGTGGGTACAACGCCGGGCATTGTGACATCGAGAGCCTCGCTTTTGAGCCTCTTTGCCAGCGCTTCCTTTTCGATTACATCGAGGCGTTCTGCATATTTTTCTTCAATAGCTCCTCTTACTTCGTTTGCCAGCTGTCCCACTATGGGACGTTCCTCTGCGGAAAGCTTGCCCATCCCTTTTAGGATAGAGGTCAGCTCACCTTTTTTGCCTGAGTACTTGATTCTGATGCTTTCAAGTTCCGGCAGATCCGAAGCCTTTTCAAGCTCCGCAAGCGCCGAGGCTCTTAACCTTTCAAGAGTTTCCTTCATTATATTTATCCTTTCCTTTTTTTGTCTTAAAAATAAAAAACCCGTCCTCACGGGGGCATATTGCCCCTCGGGGACGAGAATATTGCTCGCGGTACCACCCCGGTTCCCGACGCCGCAGCATAGCGGTTATCAGGCTACTCGAAATGCGCCTTAACGCGGCTTAAACGTCGACGCCTACCAAGAATTTCTCAGCGCCGAGGCTCGAAGGCGAAAATTCACGTCTTGTAAGTCCACAGGATACTCTCAGCCGGTGATATCCCTCTCTGTCGCGTTTTTCAACCGCTACTGCTCCCCGTCATTGCCGTATGACATTATTACTACAGATTATTATATCAGATAATCATCATTTTGCAATAGTGAATTTTGAGATTTTTCAGGTACTTTGCGATGGTTTTTGTGTTATTTTGCGATATATAGACAAACAATACACAAAGGGCATTTATTAGTAACCACAAAAAAGACCGACACCTACGGGCGCCGGTCTTTTTAAGTTTTACTCTGTTGATTCGGGGATATATTCCAGGATGTCAGATACACCGCACTCCAGAATTTCGCACAGTTTATCAAGGGTAGTGGTGGTTATAGCCATACCGTGCTTCATGCGGTGCAGTATGTTGGCGGAAAAGCCATGCTTGAAAATCAGTTGGTATTCCGTAGTCTGTTTTTCAAGAAGAGTCTCGTAAAAAGGCCTGTAGCTTATCATTTTTCCGTCTCCCCCGGACCCGATATGAATCCTCTTTGTTTCTTAAAGCGTGATAAATTTGCCTGTCTCGGCGGACTCGTAAATGGACTCGATTATTTTCTGAACCTTGGCGCCGTCTGTTGCCGGGACCTCAAGGGGTGTACCGTTGATTATGGAGTTGCCAAAGGACTCGATCTCTCTGCCGTAGATATTTCCAAGCTCGCCTGTAAGCACTACGCCGCCCTCTTCATTTCTGTCCTGGGTAGCATCGTAGCCTATGCTGTCGTCGGAGAGTATGACTGTGGCCTCGCCGCCGTCCATCTGGCCGATTGTGCCCACGCAGATGGCGCTGCCCTTCGTGCCGTAGAATTCGAGCTTCCATTTGACGGCATTGTCGGGGATATTGAAGTTTGCGTCGACGGTACCGAAGCAGCCGTTCTCAAGCTGGAACAAAGCAGAGCAGGAGTCCTCAACATCGTAATTGAACGTGAGCGTCTCTGCAAGACCGCCAACCTTCTTGATATCGCTTCCGACAATGTACTGGATAAGATCCAGGCAGTGGATACCCATGTCTGTCATGGCTCCGCCGCCGGCTGTGGCCTTAGACTGTCTCCAGTTGCCGGGCATATCGGGATACCAGCAGGTGAACTGAGAATGGCAGGATACCAGCTGACCGAATTTACCCTCAGCGATCATCTGCTTTAGTTGCTGATGATGGGTGTTGAAGCGCATCATAAGACCTACCGCCATGAGCAGACCTTTGTCGGCGGCTAGCTTACATAACTCCATGCTTTCAGCGGCTGTGGATGCAATAGGCTTTTCAACCAGTATATGCTTACCTGCGTCGATAGCCTTGCGGACCTGCTCGGCGTGGTATACTACGGGAGAGGCTATATAGACAGCCTCAACCTCGGGATCCGCCAGGAGGGAATCGGCGTCCGTATATGCCTTTTTAGCGTTATACTTCTCGCGAAGCTTCTCGGCAAGCTCCGGGAAAACTTCCATAACAGCATAGATTTCACAGTTGTCGGCAAAAGCCATTCCGGGCAAAGTGCGGCGGTCGGCAATGCCACCGGCACCGAGTACGCCCCATTTAATTTTTCTCATTATGTACATCCTTTCAGTATATTTAATATAAAATTGCTTACTCAATAATGCAGTGGCGGGATTCGTAGTCAAACAATCTGTCCAGGCAATACTCCAGCAGTCCTTCAAGCTCCGCTGAGTCGAGCGCTGACACCTTTACATATTCAATATCTTTTACAAGCTGCTTGTAGCAGTGGCTTACGGCATATTCTTTGGCAGTATCGAAAATGATGTCGCTTTCAAGGAGCTGCGCTCCGTTTATATATATTTTTGACGGACCTATAAGGTGGATAACGCTTGCGAACACCGCTCCGAGATACTTCCCGCAGTCTCCGAGAACGGACACCGCCTCTTTATCCCCAGACCTTGACGCTTCAACGATTCCCTCGAATGACAGCGGCTTCCCGCTTGCGGTTTCGTACTCCGATATCACATTCTCCGCCGAGCAGTATAGCTCCAAACATCCTCTATTGCCACAGGTACATTTTTTTCCGTTTATATCCGAGGTTGTATGCCCGATTTCTCCAAGGAAAAAGGGGTTTACCGATGCATCCATGAACTGCACCGCACCGATGCCCTGCTCAAGGTCGATGAACACGCTGTTGCGCTCCATTTCTTCTGTCTGTCCCCTCAACTCTTTGAGGGTCCACATAGCTCTTGCGATACTGGCGTTCTGGACGAACACCGGGATAGCGAATTTCTCCGACAAAGGAGTGCGCAGGTCAAGTCCCGTCCAGCGCATTGAGGCAGATACAGTCTCCCGTCCACCGTCAAGCACCATTCCCGGTACGCTTATCGCCGCTGCAACCAGGTTGCCTCTGCCGTTTTCTTCAATGATTTTCCCAATAACACGGGCTACGGCATTCTTTGTATCTTCTTCAGTTTTCAAAGAGGTCCTGACCTCAGTCTCAAACCGGACACCTCCGCAAAGATCCATGCACACGCCCCTGACCCGCTTGCGGCTGTCAAGGGTTATGCAGGCGATGGAGTATTTGTCCTCATTTATCTTGAGAAGGGTAGCTTTCCTGCCCAAGTGACCTCCGTGATCCACGTCAGACTCGCACACAAACTCCTTTTCTAGCAGATATGACACTATATTTGTTATTGATGAGAGCGAAAGCCCCGTTTCCGCCGAAATTGCCGGCCTCGTTGTCTGACCGCTGCGGCGAATACAGTCGAATACACGGGCCCTGTTCAGCCTCTGCATAAGCCGGACGTTGCCGACCTTGCCGTTCCTTTTCATGTTTCTACTCCCTAAATAACTCGTGTAAAAATTTATCCATCGAATAAATTATATAGTGTTTTTGTTCGATTGTCAAGTATTGAAGAAAAGGAATTTTATATATAATTATATATAATAATAACAGAAACCCGAAAAAAAGACATACGGCTCTCTCCCCTATTTATAAACTAGGATAAGAAGCCGTATGCCGCTACTTTTATTTTCAGTATCTTATGCTTTTGAGAATTACAGTACCTTCCTTGCCAGGCTCCTCGATAAGCGTTACTCCCTTTATCCTTTTGTCAGGGAAGGGTTTCTCTGTTATGTACCTAAAGTAGGTATCCTCACCGTATACTATAGGTTCTGTGCCGAAGCCTGAGGACATCAGCAGACGGTCCACGTCGTGGAAACGGTTCGTTCTTGAGTAGTTTGTGCCGTACATGATAAACTCATCGTCAAAGAGCATGGTGCCGACAGGCGGACGGTACCACCTTCTGTCTTTGTTAGAGATATTCTGGCTGTAGACTATCGGGATTTCATAATTTGTTCCGTCATAATACTCTATGACATACTTGCCTATATTATCCACATTGTAGTCGATGAAGGTACCGTCGTAGAAATATGTGAACTGGCGGTAAAATGTGGTAGTGTGGATAAACTCGATATGCGGAACCGCGTACTTGTCGGCTGAGGAGAAACGGAACATGTCCGTAAGGGAGGTCTTCAGCGCCTCATCGTACCTGTCATCAGCATAGCCGTCGTTCCAGAACAGGAGGGAGGCATAGTACAAATCGAACAGGTGACGGTTGACCTGCATGTAAGTAAGGTTTGAGAAGCTCCAGTTGGAGGGGCCTCCGCCTTTAGCCCCCGCGTCAAAGCGGGACTTGAGCTCGGGCATGATGGTGGGGTTAAAGTTGCCGTACACCATGTCAAAACCCCGCTCGAGATACATATTGTCCACGATACGTCCCGCGCCGCTCGACCAGTTGATACAGATAATATCCTTGGGCATCCGCTCGATTGACCTGTATGTGGCGGGAACAGTGCCAACCTTTTCACCTTTGTGGTAGATGTCATACTCCGCTCCGCCCCATTTTCTGCCATCCGCCAGGGGTACTTCAATTATCTTGTCCGCCCAGAACATGGTGCGGACGCCTTTTCCCGCCAGATAATCGTAGATTTTTATGACGTCATCGGCGAATATATCCGCCGCGTCACGGTCCTTGCACCTGTCGCACAGACCGATGGAGTAGTATTCGTCGTGGCCGATATTAATGTATCTCGGCTCAATGACCTCAATCACCTCATCCAGCACGTCAAAGAGTATTTCATAGCTCTTGGGATTTGAGGGACAGTAGGTGTCGGGGTAGGGATCCTCTTTGCGCTCGGCGATATCTCTATAGGGAAGGATAAGAAAATCGCAGTGGCTGAGGCTGGGCACCTCGGGGATAATCTCGATGCCTCTTTCCCGGCAGTATAGCACCATCTCCCGGAGGGTCTTCTGGCTCAGCACTTTTCCTCCGGCATTCTCCACGTGAATGGAATTCTTATCCCAAGGGAAGCCGTGCTGAATATCTTCGGTCTTTCCCGAGTACTCCGTCATGAACTCGCAGTACTTCACCCACTCGTCGTTGATCTCCGGCCTGCGTTTATACTCCATGCCTCCGCTTATCTCCATCATAATACCGTTGCAGCGGCAGTAGCAGCAGTAGTCCACAATCTTTTTGAAGTCCTCTATTTCCCACTCAGCGGGGGTAAACAGCTTAAGATAGCGGATCGGCGCCAGGGGACGGTTGTAAACAAGCCCTTGCGGCACAATGTCGTCTTTCCTCATCCTCAGAAGATCGCAGCAGGCGTATATAAAGCCTTTCTCAGTTTCGGAGTATACGGTTATATCCTCCTCAAGGACAATGGCATAACCTTCCTCGTTATATTTATAGGTGTCTCCCAGCTCCTTTTTAACATCTTCCGGTATGCCTTCCCAGAAATATATGTTTCCGTAGCTACCCTCGGTATCCGGGCGGTAGATTTTCATAAGGCTTATGAGCACTTCGTTGTCAGTGTGTATTTTTGTTCCCGCTGACAGGTATTTCCCTCCCCGGAGGGTTTCGTATGTGTTTAGCGTCATTCGACACCACTCCTTTCATATGTCTATGCGTAAAAACGTTACACAGTCGAGGCAAATACTCTATTAAAGGGGACGATAACGTCCCCCTTTTTCTTTTTATTTCTGGAATTCGTCGGGAATCCAGCCCTTGTGGGCTTCGATAAGGTCGTCGCACATAGCTGTGATCTCATCCAGGCTCAGTTCTGCGGCTGTATGAGGATCCATCATGGCAGCCATGTAGATATACTCGCGTTTCAAAGTTACGGCGGCTTCAATCGTCAGAAGCTGTACGTTGATGTTTGTGCGGTTGAGAGCGGCGCACTGAACGGGCAGATCGCCTACGAAGCAGGGATTTACGCCGTTGCGGTCGATCATACAGGGAACCTCAACGCAGGCTTCCTTCGGCAGATTGGTTATAAGCCCGGTGTTGAGCACGTTTCCGTGGACTCTGAAAGGCTTATCTGTTTCCATGGCGCTTATGATGTAGCTGGCGAATTCATGAGTCTTTGTATGGGTGAGCTGTTTGTCGTTTACAAGCTCCTCTCTCATCTTCTTCCAGCCTTCAATCTGGTTTATGCAGCGGCGGGGATACTCATCCAGGGGGATAAGATATCTGTCGATAAGCTCGGGATAGTTGCGTTTGATATAGTAGGGCACATACTCGGCGTTGTGCTCGCTGGACTCGGTGATATAGTAGCCGAAACGGTGCATCAGGTCATGGCGCACTCTGTCCCAGTTGTTCTCATATTCGCCGGAGAGACTTCTGCGCTTAATTTCGGGATAGAGATCGTTGCCCTCGAGATCCGTAATCTTCAGAAGCCAAGCCTGATGGTTGATGCCGGCAATTTCCCAGCGGCAGTTATCCACATATTCATCCATTCCAACGGTCTTGAGAAGTCCGCCGGCGCAACCCTGTACGCTGTGGCACAGACCGATTGTCCTGACGTTTGTGAATCTCTGCATATAGCCGGAAAGCATAGCCATGGGGTTTGTGTAGTTGATGAAGAGAGCGTCCGGGCAAAGCTCTTCCATGTCTGCGGCGATGCCTTTAAATACGGGGATTGTACGCAGGGTGCGGAAAATGCCGCCTATACCCAATGTGTCGGCTATGGTCTGACGGAGTTTATACTTCTTCGGGATTTCAAAGTCGGTTACAGTGCAGGGCTCGTAGCCTCCCACTTGGACTGCATTGACCACGTACTTGGCGCCCCTGAGAGCCTCACGGCGGTCGAGGTACGCTTTTATTGTGACATCGGTACGTCCGGAGGTGCGAAGAATGTTCTCCAGCATCTTTCTGGAATCCTCGAGCCTGACGGGGTCAATGTCGTGGAGAGCTATGAGCATATTCTCGATCGATGGGGTGGCGATGCAGTCACCCAACACGTTCTTGGCGAACACTGTGCTGCCGGCACCGATAAACGCTATTTTAATCATGTTTGTTGCTCCTTGTATTTTATGTTATTATAGGTATTACAGACCAAACTGGGGAAGATAGCCGCGGTTTGCCTCGAACATCTCGTCTACCATGGACTGGATTTCGGAAAGGCTGCAGACAGCGCTGGTGAGAGGATCGAAAGCAACGGCATAGTATATCTTTCTGCGGTCGCCCTCAAGGGAGCCTTCAATAGCGAGCTCCTCGCAGCGGGCGGAAATGTTGTTCAAAAGAGCAAGCTGTGCGGGGAGAGGTCCTACATGCATGGCACGAAGTCTTCCCTTGGAGTCAAGCACCGGAACCTCTACGCAGCAGCCCTCAGGCAGGTTATCTATGAGACCAAAGTTGCGGACATTGCCGTTGAATTCAAACATTTCGTTGTCTCCGAACACGGCGTTAAAGATGCTGGCGGCATATTCCCTGCCTCTGGAGATGTCAATATCATCTTTTGCCAGCCATTCTTTGATTTCATTCTCCCATGTATCCTCACGCTCAAGGTAGCGCTTTACTATATAGGCATACTCGCCGGGGTTCCAACCTGTGCCATGGGTACAGTATTTCTCGATAAGATCCTCTCTCTTGCGGAACCAGGAGACATACTCTGAGTTATGGCCGGAGGACTCGGTTACATAGTAGTCAAGGTGCAGGAACATCTCGTTTCTCACCTGCTCGGCATTGTATATCTCCGGTTTCTCCATTGCTTTACGTATATCGGGATAGGCGTCTTTGCCGTTTACCTTGAAGTCGAGGTAGAAAGCCTGATGATTGATGCCGGCGCAGGTGTAGGTTACATCATTCATGTCAGCGCCGATCCAGTTAGCCAGCATCTCCGCTGTGCCCTGCACGCTGTGGCAAAGACCCGTGATGTTGCATTTGCACTCTCCCTGTACTGTGCGGCAGAGCATTGCCATGGGGTTCGTGTAGTTGAGCACAATGGCATCGGGGCAATATTTGTCCACGTCGCGGCAGATGTCCAGCATGTCGTTTACGGTACGCAGATATCTGAAGATACCGGAGGGGCCGCGGGTATCGCCTACATTAATGTCAACTCCGTACTTCTTGGGAATTTCGATATCTGTGCGAAACACTGATACTCCGCCGTTGAGGATTGTGATTACTACACCATCGGCGCCTTCAAGAGCTTCGGCGCGGTTGAGAGTTGCAGTAATGGTAGCAGGATAATTGCCCTTGGCTTTGATTTTCTCGCAAGCCTGACGGCTAGCCTCAAGACGCTTGGGATTTATATCCATGAGCGCAATGTGGGCATCCGAAAAGGCGGGGAAAGAAAGGATATCCTTGACGAGTGTTCTCGTAAAGCCGAAACTTCCGGCTCCGATGAATGCTATTTTCTTCATTTTTTGTTTCTCCTTCCTGATAATTGGTATTGTATATGGTTGTATACTTTGATTTTACTACATTTTCCCCCGGGACGCAATACTCAATGTTGCGTTTTTTTGTGTTTATGTTGCATTATTCACTCTTCAATGGTATAATGACACGTATGCAAAAGGAAAGGAGTGACATCGTCTGACAAATGTTTTTAGACCGGGAGCGGTTCCGGAGCTGGAGATATGCTCAAGAGGCCATGAACAATGCGCCCCACACCATTCACACGGTCCAGCGGTTAGGGATCACTATCTCATCCACTACATAACCGGGGGAAAGGGAGAGTTTCACTGCGACGGTGTTATCTACCGTCTCTCCTCCGGAGAAGGCTTTCTAATTACCCCCTACAACTCCACCTACTACTGCGCCGATGAGTTCGATCCATGGAGCTACTATTGGATCGGCTTCAAGGGATCCATGGCGTCATCTCTCCTAAAAGAATGCGGCCTGAGCCGGGATAATCCGGTTTTTCGCTGCGCCCCATCGGTTCCCCTTGAGACGTATATCATGCCCATGCTGAACATTCCGGAAAAGTCCCGTTCCGCCGAACTGAGGCAGCTGGCAAATCTCCTGCTCTTCATATCGAGGCTAATGGAGATCGGGGAAAAGCCATGCGATATTTCCTACTCGGACTATGCCGCCCACATACGCCGGGCGACTCGGTACATTGAAGAAAACTACTACAGAGAGCTCACGGTTGAGAATCTTGCAAGCCATACGGGAGTAAACCGTTCTCATCTTTACAGGATATTCAAGTCCACCATGGGAGTTTCAGTGCAGCAGTACATCCTTGAGTACAGGCTCTCCAGGGCAAAAGCTCTGCTGTTTACGGCGGATCTTTCCATGAGTGAAATCGCCGCTTCCTGCGGCTTCCCGGATCAGAGCCACTTCTCCCGGGCTTTCAAATCGCTCTACGGCGACAGTCCCCGTATGTACAAGAAAAAACAGGAGAATATAACAGATGAAAATCCTTGTTATTGACGGCAACAGCATAATAAACCGGGCATTTTACGGCATAAGGCTTTTGTCAACACGCTCGGGTGAATATACAAACGCGGTATATGGCTTTCTCTCCACATATCTCAAGGTTATGGAGGACGAGCAGCCTGACGGAGTGTGTGTAGCCTTTGACCTCAAGGCTCCCACCTTCCGCCATGTGGAGTATGAAGATTATAAAGCCGGCAGACGTCCCATGCCCGATGAACTCCGCAGCCAGATACCACTTCTGAAGGAAGTGCTCGACTGCATGGGCGTACCGAGATGCGAGCAGCCCGGCTTTGAGGCGGACGATCTGATCGGCACCGCCGCGAGAGTGTGCTCCGAGTCCGGCTGTGAGTGTGTTATCCTCACGGGAGACAGAGACAGTTTCCAGCTTATTGATGAATACACGAGGGTAAAGCTTGCGACCACAAAGAACGGCAGCAGCCTTACGATAGACTATACACCCGAGGTCATTCGGGAAGAATACGGTATTTCACCACGTCAGCTTATTGACGTAAAGGCTCTTATGGGGGATTCCTCCGACAATATTCCGGGCGTGGCGGGCATCGGAGAAAAGACGGCTCTGTCGCTTATATCCGCATTCGGAAGCCTTGACGAGGTTTATAACTCCCTGGACGACAAGCAGATCCGCCCGAAGGTACGTGAAAAACTCATTTCCGGCAGGGATAGCGCTTACATGAGCCGCAGTCTGGGAGAGATCGAGCGATACGCTCCCTTCTGCTTCGATGTGTCCGACATGGTGCTCCGGGAGTGCGACGATGCAAAACTCCATGCCGTTCTTTCAAGGCTGGAACTGCGAAGCATAATCTCAAGGCTTCAGCTTTCCCCCGGGGAAAAGCCGTTAAAAAGAACTCCCTCTCTTCCCGTTCTTCCGGAGCGGGAGCTTGGTTTAGATACCTTGTCTCGAATTACCTCCTCAGGTGACGTTTGTGATATAGTATTTGACGACAATCTCAGTGAAGCCGCGATCTGCTTCGGCAATGAGGTATACAATGTTTCCCGTCTCTCCCCTGTCTGGAACGAATTCATCGACAAAATCATATCCTCCGATGTAAAAAAGCGGACAAGTGGTCTAAAAGAGAGCTATCTCGGCTTGCTTGAGTCAAATATTCCCTTTGCCGGCTTTGTGTTTGACGTGCCCATCGCCTCTTACCTTCTTGACTCCTCTGCGGAAAGCTACAATCTTGAGGAGCTTTTAAGCAAGTATCTTTCGATAACCGACTCCGTCGAGACCCTTTCAAAACAGGCTGTCGCGGTAAAGCTTCTCTCCGACAAGCTGCGGGATGAGATCTCAAAGCTTGAGATGACTTCTCTTCTGGAGGACATCGAGCTTCCACTCTGTGAAGTTCTGGCGGATATGCAGTTCCTGGGCTTCAAGGTTGACGCCCAAAGGCTCAGTGAATTCGGGACGGAACTTTCAGCGCGTACAGAGGAGCTGAAGGACGAAATATTCGACATAGCCGGAGAGGAGTTCAACATAAACTCCCCCAAGCAGCTGGGCGAAGTGCTCTTTGAAAAACTGGGGCTTCCCTACGGCAGAAAGATAAAGACCGGTTACTCAACGGATATCGATGTGCTCACAAGGCTCAGTCATCTCCACCCCATCGCGGGAAAAATCATCGAATACCGTCAGCTTACAAAGCTTATTTCCACATATGTGGAGGGACTTTTAAAGGTCATATCCCCCGCGGACGGCAGAATCCACTCGAAATTCAATCAGCTTGTCACCACCACCGGCAGAATAAGCTCCTCGGATCCCAACATGCAGAACATTCCGGTACGCACGGAACTGGGCAGCAATCTAAGGCGTATGTTCGTACCGGAAAGCTCCGATTATGTGCTAGTTGACGCGGACTACTCACAGATCGAGCTTAGAATCCTTGCCCATATTTCCGGAGACGTAAGAATGCGGGAGGCTTTTATATCCGGAAAGGACATTCACAGAGCAACCGCCGCCGTGGTGGCGGGAGTGTCCCCTGAGGCGGTTACTCCGAAGATGCGAAGCGACGCCAAGGCTGTAAACTTCGGAATTGTATACGGAATTTCCGACTTCTCCCTTGCGACAGACCTGGGAATCTCCCGAAACGAGGCGAAAGCGTATATTAATGAATATTTCTCCCGCTACCCCGGTGTGGCTGAATACATGGACATGATAAAGAAAAAAGCCAAGGAAGATGGCTATGTTTCCACTCTGTTTGGCAGACGCCGCTATCTTCCCGAGCTTAAAAGCACTAACCACAACACCCGGGCTTTCGGAGAGCGGGTGGCGCTGAACACTCCGATACAGGGTACCGCCGCCGATATCATCAAAATCGCCATGGTGTCGGTGTATGAAAGACTAAAAAAAGAACGCCTGCGCTCAAGACTCGTTCTGCAGGTACATGACGAGCTTATAATAGAAGCCCATAAGGACGAGGCTGAGTACATCTCCCGTCTTATCGTTGAGGAGATGTCTAAAGCTGCCGACCTTTCCGTTCCCCTTGTAGCGGAGGCAGGAATAGGAGATGACTGGTATGAAGCAAAGTCATAATCTTAAAATCCTTTTCGTCTGCACAGGCAACACCTGCAGAAGCCCCATGGCTGAGATGCTCTATAAAAAATACGCCTCTAAATGCAAATCGTCCTCTGACGCTTCCTCTGCCGGGCTATATGCCATGAGCGGGCATATGGCTTCGGACAATGCCATAATAGCCATGGACGATTACGGTATCGACCTGAGCCGTCACCGTTCAAGGAGAGTCAGTGCAGAAATGCTGCCGGAATTTGATATGATCGTATGTATGACAAAGGCTCATGCGGAGGCTATTCGCTCCCTTTATCCCGAGCACGGGGACAAGACCACATGCCTTTCCGACAGGGATATCTCCGATCCTTACGGAGGTACGCTATACACCTACAAAACAACTGCGGAGGAGATATGGTCCGCTGTGCAAAAGTTACCGGTATGAATATTATTATTTCTCCCCTCGATGCTGCAATGCTGGATGAAGCCGCCGCAATGGAGAAAATCTGCTTTTCCGTGCCCTGGAGCAGGGGGATGCTTGAGCAGGAGCTAGGAGACGAACAGTCCCTTTGGCTTGGTGCTACAGACAGAGAGGGCAGGCTCTTAGGCTACGTAGGCTGCCGGTGTGTGCTGGACGAATGCTCGATAATGAACATAACCGTACTGCCGGAGCTTCGGCGCCGCGGAATCGCCTCAAAGCTTCTTAATTGCCTTTTCGAAAGGCTTGAGGACATAAGCAATGTGTATCTTGAAGTGCGGGAGTCAAACATCCCCGCCCAGAGGCTATATTGGACCTTCGGCTTCCGTCCCTGCGGGAAGAGAAGAAGTTACTACCAAAAGCCCGATGAGGATGCCGTAATAATGGTAAAAAGAATGTAAAGGAATCATATCATGTATATTCTCGCAATAGAATCCTCCTGCGATGAAACCGCTGCCGCTGTATCGAAAAACGGCAGGGAAATTCTTTCAAATGTGATCTTCTCCCAGGCGGAGATGCACTCGCTTTATGGCGGTGTGGTGCCCGAGATCGCCTCCCGCAATCATACAGACGCTATCTGCCCCGTGGTGGACAGGGCTATCGTTGAATCCGGAATTAAAAAGTCGGAGCTTGACGCCATAGCTGTTACCTATGCCCCGGGGCTTATTGGCGCTCTTCTTGTGGGCGTCAGTTTCGCCAAGGGACTAAGCGCTGCTTTGGGTCTTCCCCTCATCCCTGTACACCACATAAGAGGTCATATCGCGGCAAACCTGATCGCCTTTCCGGAGCTGAAGCCCCCTTTCATTTGCCTTGTGGCATCGGGAGGTCATACGTTGCTTGCCGAAGTTAAGGACTATACCGATATGAAAATAATAGGCTCCACCCGGGACGATGCTGCGGGTGAAGCCTTCGATAAAGCTGCAAGAGTGCTGTCGCTCCCCTATCCGGGAGGAGCGATGATGGATAAGCTGGCAAAGGATGGCAATGATAAGGCGTACCGCTTTCCTAAAGCCGAAGTCTCCGGCTTTCCATATGATTTTTCCTTCTCCGGTCTCAAGACAGCTGTTATAAACACGGTTCACAACTGTGAGCAAAAGGGTGAAATCTTAGATCGTGAGGGGCTTGCCGCCTCCTTCTGCAGAGCTGTGGCAGATGCTCTTGTGCCCAGAGCCATCGGGGCGGTCAATGAGTTTTCCCCGGACAACAGAGTCCTTGCGGTTGCCGGCGGGGTGGCTGCCAATTCGGTGCTTCGCCGTGCTCTTGCCGAGGAATGCAAAAAGCAGAATATAACTCTCTATCTCCCCCCTCTGTCCCTTTGCGGAGACAACGCGGCAATGATAGCCTGTCAAGGGTATTATGAGTATCTTGCCGGAAATCTTGCCTCCTCCGACTTAAACGGCTACGCCACAATGTCAATCGAGTTTACTCTGTAGCGCATTTGCAGTGCGCATATCAAGGTCATTAAGGAATGCTTCAAACGCTTCCCTGCTTACTTTACCGTATTGGAAGGTTAGTCCGGGGAAGTGTTTTTCTATTAGGTCCATGGTGTTTTCCCTGCCTGTCATTTCCTCGCAGAGACTAAGCGCCCGTATGTCCCTCATAGCGTCACGAAAATGGTTGAGCCTTATGGATGGCACCGCGCCGGGGTATACAAGATATGATGTACCCGCCACGAAATGCTCCAAAGCATCCGGGGAAGAATAGGGATCGAATTGGCGACGGGATAATGTGGTAAAGTGGAAATTGAAGCCCCACTGGAGGAAGCCCTTTATATCATAGTAATACATCATCACTCCCAGGATGCGATTTCTCACCCCATCCATGGTGATGAGGCGGTTGGGCTCGCAACGGCGGGAATCCATGCCGGTGAAGTATACCCACATGTTCTCTGCCCGCCCCAAAAAATCGTCCGCGTGGGATAGTGATACTACGGGGGTGGTCACAAGGCCGCTTTCGTAATATTTGTAGCTTGCCAAAGCGTCCCCGATGATAAAACCGGGAAGCTCCGCGTGGATAAAATCCGCCGCGGCTTTATAGCTTTCGAGATGCTTTTCGCTGGGTTCATCGGATACATGGAAGATAAATCTTTCCGTCAGCTCCCGCTCCCGGAGTTGAGCCTTAAGAGCAGAGATATACTGCTTCAAAAACTCCCTGTATTCATCGCCTCGGGCGTCGGTGTGCCAGCCGAAGAGATTTTTCTCCTCTCCGTTCTCACATACCACTATCTTCGGAGCGTGCTCCGCTCCCCACTGGGTAAACAGATGGGAATGCTCGAAATATTTTATGCCGCATTCAAGGCAGATGTCGATAAATTCGTCTGCGAGAGAAAAATCGAAGGTGTATATGTTTTCATTCTTTTTTACTCCCACGAGCTGGGCAGTCATTCGTTCCTCTCCTACAGGGGTGTCAAGGGGCGGGGTAAACATTGGGGTGAGAATCACGTTCTGTCCATTTTTTGCCGCCAGGGAGATATATTCCCTCAGCTTTTCCATGAATTGCTTTGAGAACATCTCCACGTCATCGTCCGCGGCGATGCAGTCGCAATGGAGCCAGTTGGTGGCGTATACCGTCTGCTTCGGAAGAGATACGGGCAAGATTTTTATCCTTATCGTTTTCTCCGATGAGGCATTTTCACACTCTATGCAGATTTTTAAGTTATATTCTCCCGGCTCCAAGACCGCGCCGTCTTCATTGACGGTAATCCACAGAGATTTCCATGTATCCCTTAATGCTCTGATATTGTCTGTGTCTACAGGGATTAGCGCATCGGGGTATAGTCCGGGCTTCCCCTGTCTTAAAAGCCAGTCATCGGTTTTGCCGTAAAATCCCCGCAGAACCGGAACGTATTTTACCTCCCTGACTGTAATCCCTAAATCATGAGAGGCTTCTATTTTAACTTTTGCGGTGTATGCCGTTTCAGGACAGTCCAGAAAAGAAAACGCCGCCTGAAAGGAACAGGGTTCATTATTCCTGACGGTAATTACCCGCAGTTCCTCGCCCTGCGCGTCATCGGGAAACACGGACACAAGACTTGAGAGTATCTTAAGTTCGGTCTTCATAACATATCGCTCCTTGCTGTTTTTGTCTCTCTATCGAAAATCATACACCATTGAGGGCTTATGTTCAAGAGCTTTAGGAAAATAATTTCTTTTTCTATTCCGTTATTACAGCCTGTATATTCTGCTTTATAAAAGTAAAAATAATTATTCT
>JAAZBA010000356.1 GCA_012514045.1 Clostridiales bacterium
ACCCGTCTGAGTCACGCACGCCCAGATCGCCGGTATGAAGCCAGCCGTTTTCGTCGATGGCGTTTCTTGTAGCCTCCTCCATCTTGTAATAGCCCTTCATTATATTATAACCCTTGCAGCAGATCTCGCCGATCACTCCGTCTGGCACCTCAATGCCGGTTTCGGGATCAACGCACTTTACTTGGATGTGGGGAAGGGCGCGTCCTATGGTGGTTACCCGTCTCTCAATGGATTCGTCAGCAGTAGTCTGAGTCAAAACCGGAGATCCCTCGGTCAAGCCGTAGCAGATAGTGATCTCTCTCATATTCATCAGTTCTATCGCCTGCTGCATAAGCTTGATGGGACAAGTGGTGCCCGACATGATGCCGGTGCGGAGGCTTGAAAAGTCGTACTTCTCGAAATCCTTGTGTTCTAATATGAATATATACATAGTGGGCACACCGTGTAAACTGGTGCAGCGCTCTTTCTCTATGACGTTCATAACCGCGGTAGGGGAGTAGTAATCCACCGGCAGCATTGTGGCGCCGTGAGTTATGGCAGCCATTACAGCAAGCACAAGACCGAAGCAGTGGAAGAAGGGTACCGGGATGCACATGCGGTCAATTGACGTTATCTTCATGTTCTCGCCGATGTAGAAGCCGTTGTTTATAATGTTATAATGGGTCAGCATAACACCCTTGGGGAACCCGGTCGTGCCGGAGGTGTATTGCATGTTTATAACATCATGGCAGTCAAGGGAGGCTTGAAGCTCATCCAGAACACTGTCCGGAATATCATCACCCATAGATATAAATTCATTCCAAGAAGTGAAGTTCTCGGGAACCGGCTCTCCCTCGTCATGCTGGAGATAGACAATATTTCGCATATAGGGAAGGCGTTCTGTTTTGAATCCGATAGAAGTGCCGCCTTCGGCGATCTCCGGCACCAACTCGTTTATAATTTCCACATAGTTTGTGGTCTTGAGACCGTTTATGAACATCATTGTATGGCTGTCGCTTTGACGCAGGAGATATTCAAGCTCAAAGATCTTGTAGTTCGTGTTTACCGTTACAAGTATAGCTCCGATTTTTGCCGTAGCGAACAGTAGATATAGCCACTCCGGATAGTTTGTAGCCCAGATCGCCACCTTTGTGTCTTTTTTGACTCCAATCCTGAGAAGAGACTTGGCGGCTCTGCGGGCAACATCATTGAGCTGCTTGTAGGTAAGCCTGATTCCCCGGTCAACGTATACAAGAGCTTCGTGATCGTGATAATCCCTAGCCTGCTTGTCCATCCAGTCTCCCAGTGTCATGTTGATAAAATCTGCCATTGTGTATTCCTCCATAAATAAAAACATAATAAAAAACCCCTCAGGCGCAGTCTTTTGAGCCTAAGGGGCGTAAAATATACGCGGTACCACCCTTTTTCGCCGCATATTGCGGCCTCACGGAATCCGCAGGCTTACCCGAAAACGGAGGCCCTGCACGGCTTCCACGCCTTAACGCGGCGGACACGCCGAACCGTAGAGAAACATGGTTTCCTTCCGAGTCCGATACTCGGGAGCGAGCTGAAAGCGTTGTTTCGCTGCCGCCTTCCACCATATGGCGGCTCTCTGTGAGCAAACAAATGCGCTCTCGTTCTCCTTCATCGTATTTACGATATAAGAAAAAAATCGATAATTAAGTATACCTCAAAACGATACTTTTGTCAATAGCGAAAATGTAAAATATTTTTACGTTGTCCTGGCGCATTACGTATAAAAACACATGCTTACTGTATATTATTCGCTTAATTTACATAATATAAGGGGAAAAAGCTAAACAAGCATTCCGTCAAGCCAGGTTATGACAGCGTCCAAAACGTCCTCCCAGGCGGATTCGTTCATGGTCTCGTGCCCCAGCCCCTCCCACATTCTGAACACGCAGCTCTTTCCGGCCAAATCGGCGAAGCGTCTGGCGGCAGAGGGTATGCAGACTAAGTCGTTATCGCCGGTAAAAAGATACACGGGACGGCCTTTTGAAGCGTTTTCCATCACCAGCCTGGCATCACGTTCCCGGTCGGCGGCGGTGCGAAGGGAGATCTTCTCATGGCACAGATCGTTCTTGGGAGCCATCGCTCTGTCAACGCAGAGGGGCACATTTATGGCTGAATTATTGATACAAAGATTGGGGAAAATATCGGCTGCAAAACGAGCAAGTTTAAGGTGGTTATTGAGGAAGTTATTGGTTGTTTTGAGCCAGGGAGAGC
>JAAZBA010000190.1 GCA_012514045.1 Clostridiales bacterium
TATCAAGAGTTAAAAGACCTATCCCAAGCAGTGCCAAAATTACCGCCACAGAGAGCATCTTATCAGGCTTTTGTTTTTTAAAAAAGAAAGCGAGAATAGGCGTTGATACCACCGTCAAAGAACAAAGGAAACCGGCATTGGAAATACTTGTATATTTCACTCCGAATGTTGCTCCGAAGTAGACAATTACCAAAACAAACCCCAATAAAGCTGAATATTTTACTGTGGCTTTACTTACCGGGAAGAGTTTCTTCCCTCCCACGACAAAAGCCGTTAAAAATGCGAAGAGAAAACGGAAGGCATTGATGTTGAACGGATCTAACTCATCTAACGAATAATCCATCAAAAGATATGAAGCTCCCCATAAAAAAACAACTGCAAGAAGCAATATATCGGCTCTAGTTTGGTTCAATTAATACTCCCCTTATTATATGCTCGCTATAAGCATCTCTACTGCCAGCCTGTATTCTAGGAGGCCGGATTTAATATTTTTGTCTGTGGCAAAGCAAGTGCTGAGAATACGTCGTAGCTGCTCTGTCGAATATCGTCCGGAAAGCCCTGAGGCAATTTTTATCCGGTATTCGTGAATACCGGTTTTTTTACAAATCTCACTGAGGCTGAAGCCGTCTTCCTTCATTTCACTGACTATTAAAAGCACCTCATAACTGGAGCAGATTAATGCAAGCAACTTCTGCCAGACTTCTCCGGAATTAAGCAAGTCGTGAAGAAGCGAGAGGGCATCGCCTTTTCTGTTCTGTGATATGGCATCTATCATATCAAATACATAGGTCTCCGTATTTTTGGAAAGGGTCTCGTTCAGGTCTTCAATACTTATTTCGCTTCCGTCACTGTGGGCAATGAGTTTTTTTATGTCGTTATCCAGGTTGTAAAGCGTGTAGTTTGACTGCTTATCTAAATATCCCGATGTTTCAACCATTCTTCGTATTACGGCTGAGCCTGCAGACTTTCCGCTCTGATCCAACCGCTTTTTTATTAATGCCCTAACACCGGATTCATCCAGCCGGCTGAACTCATAGCACGCGCCCAGGGAGCTTATAACCTTATATATTTTTCTCCGTTTATCGGCGGTATCGGCGGTAAGGATTAGAAAACAGCTGTCCGGAAGCGTTTCAACATACTGGATCAGATCTTTTTGCCTGTTATCCTCAATTGCCTCCTCGTCGTCTGATTCGTCTATCTCTGTTTTATCTGCCCTTTCCCTGTTATCTTCGTGTTTTTCAAGGCCGGTTGTGAAACCTTCTATTATGACTATCCGCTTTTCTGCGAACATAGGCAGAGTCTCGCATTGTTCAACCAGATTCGATATAGATGCTGTTCTCCAATTAAAGCTTGTACAGTTTAGGGATACTACTCCCGGATCGATATATCGCTTGATTATCTCTTCCAGTGCCCATTTTACCAGGTATTGCTCCTCACCATAAAAAAAGAGCAGATTCTTTATACTACCGGATTTTATATCTCTTTGAATCCTCTTGTAAGCATGTTCTAAGTATTTTTCCTTTTGTGCTGCCATAAATACCTCATATAGTTTCAGAGCATGGTATGTATCTTGACCTCATTCTCTTTGATATTAAGAATGACCGCCCCCTGGTCATCGTTTCTGAATATCATTATACCTTTTTTTGATATCATTTCAATTGTATCCCGATGAGGATGACCAAAATTATTTTTTCCCACCTGTATAATCGCAACCTGGGGATCAACTGCTACAACAAAATCACTGCTTGTAGAAAAGCGGGATCCGTGATGACCCACTTTCAAGATATCGGCCTTTAAGGCACCTGCGTTTTGAGGCAGCTTGGAATCCATCACTAGCTTTTCCCCTTCGAATCTCATATCTCCTGTCACGAGAACAAAGATCCCTTTATAGCTGACCCTGACAACCAGACTACTGAGATTCTCATCTTCCTCATCCTCCATTATCTCCCTATAGGTCTCAGTGCACTTCCTCTCAGGATGAAGGACCTCAATAAAAACATTTTTATCTATTGTTATTCTATCTCCGGCAGTTAAATAAAGCAGATCCTCTTTGTCAAGACCGGTATCTGCCATTAACAAATCTTCTTTTAAGAAATTCCCCTCATATATTGCCAATTTATTTACAGGCATAAGTCGGGCAAGCGAAGCAATACCTCCGTAATGATCCTGATGCAGATGAGTGACAAGAGCCAGATCTATCTTATTAATTCCATTTTTTAGAAGATA
>JAAZBA010000323.1 GCA_012514045.1 Clostridiales bacterium
GCGCCCAGTATCTCGCGCATGAGCCATAGCCTGGAGTATGATCGATTATTGTAAACTTGTCATCGCCGATATCGTTGTCAATTGTTTTTGGCACACCAGCGACAATAAGTTCTATACCTTGCTCTCTCGCCATTTCCGAAACCTTATGAGCAGTGTCCATGGAATCGTTGCCACCGATGTAGAAAAAATATCCTATATTATGAGCCTTTATGACATCGATAATACGCTGAAAGTCTGTGCTTCCCTTCTCTTTTAGCTTATAGCGGCATGTGCCTATTACACCGGATGCCGGGGTAAACTTGAGGATGTCAAGCTCTCTCATATCCTGAGAGTATATGTCAATAAGTTCCTCAAGAAGCACACCTTCAATTCCGTGGTATGCGGCGTAAAGTCTGTCAATTTTTTCGGGGTATGATCTGCAGGCTTCGATTACTCCTTGAAGGGAGGCGTTTATGACTGGTGATGGTCCACCCGACTGGGCTACCAATGCGTTTTTTTTCATAATATTTACTCCAAATTCACTTACACAAAAAAATCACGGAGCGCAGGTAAGAAGATAAAAATCACATCTGATACCTGCCGCTCCGTGACCTATTGGATTATGTTATTTGTACTCTTATGTTAGTTAGACTCTGGTACGAGAGGACCAGCAAGCTCCTTAAGGAAGAACAACTTACCGGGAAGAGTGGGCATAAATGTAGATGGGAGCCATATGCTGGGACCGTGACGAAGGGTTACCCAAAGCTGCATGCCCTGCCACATCATACCTCTGCCAAGGACTCCATCACATCCGCCGATTATGTAGTCGGACTGGAGGAAGAGACCGGGACCAATTGTGTTGGCGCGGCAAGGTATAAGCGTTGTTCTGCTCTTGAAAGAGGTTATGGCGTTCTGCTCTATTGTGAGGGGATGGAGTTTGGCACCGATTCTATAGCAGTTTTTCTTCCACTCTTCGAAGGTATTGAACTCAGCTGCGAAGTGTGGCTCCCAGAAAGCGATATGGAACGCACGTCCGATACCGAAAACTGTGATGAGCTTAGCGCCTTCAGCCTTAAGGACGGCAATCTTCTCGGGGTAAGTGGGGAGATTTTCCTTTGTAGCAAAATTGCGCTGATCCTTCGGAACTGTCAGCTCTCCGAGAGGTCCATATAGGGCACCTTCCATGGCATACTGGAAAGCTGCGGTGCTGTCAGAGGGAAGTGTATTTCCGTCTGCATCGCTCCACTCATCCATGTTAAATCCGTATACATGATCGCAGCATACATTCCAGGCTTTCAGGAAGTAAACAGCCCAGCGGTACATGCCCATAGGGCCTACCGGGAGAATCATAGCGAGCTTCTGACCTGCGTCACGAGCTTTCTTGATCTCAATTGCAATTTCGTGACCCATCATCATACCAAAATCGTACACATTATCGCACTCTATGGGCTGGAAGTTTTCGTTCCAGAACTCCTGTCGCTCAGTTATTGCCTCAGGGGGAAAATTACAGCAGTCGTCAAACTTTTGCAGATCCCATCCGGCAGGGAAAAAGCCTTCAAGCAATGAGCCTTTAACGGTTGACATAAAATTCATAATGATAACTCTCCTTTATATTATTTTTTTAAATTTTTTAGGGAAGAAAACGCTTCGTGGGCACACGAGGCCAGGTCATGCAGCTTTTGAAAGCCTCTGCATAAGGAACGCCGCACTGAAGTCCCCGGTACTTGGAGCAGGTTCTTACGAAATCGATAAAATCAATTTTGTCGTGCTCGAGCATCCACTTTATCTGGCTTACATGACAGGACAGAGCCTCAAGCTTTATTTCGATAGTATCGGTGATGTCAACATACTCTGTGGGAAGGAAGTTAACACCAGCCAGAGTATCCATATAATATATCGGGCAGCTGTTTCCGGGAAATGCCGGGCTCTTTGTAGCATAGTGGTTTATACTTGTAGAGAAGGAGGCGTTGAACACAGCCTTGCCTGTTTCAACATGGTCGCGCATATAGTCAGCTTCATCATGTGTGATTATGGCGTCCGGCTTTGCGTATCTTATAACCTCTGCAATTTTGAGAGCTGTCTCCTCGTTGAAGGAAGTTACATACAGATCACCCACATCGATGTTGATGACTTCCTCAGCGCCTAAAACCTTTCCAGCTTCCTCCGCTTCTTTTGTACGGATTATTCTCAGGTCGTCTGGAAGAATCTCAACATGACCCATGTTGCCGTTGGCAACATGGCACATAATTACTGTATGACCAAGCTTGGCATACTTTGCTATTGTTCCGCCGCATCCGATTTCCAGATCATCTGGATGGCATCCTACTGCTAATATTCTCATAACAACACCCATTCTGCCGAAATTTAACGGCCTTTTTATTTTTATTCTTTAAAGATTATCTGTAGCAAACATTATTGCGGAAACGGCACAAAGCGGCGCTGTCTCGCATCTGAGGATTCTCTTTCCCAGACTAGCGACTGATATCTTAGCTTCGATTACCATACTGACCTCTCGCTCTGAGAAACCGCCTTCAGGTCCGGTTATTACCGCAAC
Source organism: Clostridiales bacterium (assembly GCA_012514045.1). Classification (GTDB taxonomy): domain Bacteria; phylum Bacillota; class Clostridia; order Oscillospirales; family QAMX01; genus JAAZBA01. The sequence continues at coordinate 2,534 of JAAZBA010000323.1, forward strand.
GCTTTTTATTTCTTTCCCTTCAAGAAGCTCACGTATCGGCTTCCCACCACGCTCGTAAAAAAACAGCGGAACATCATGTGTTGAAGCATCCTTCAGCATTTCTTCAAAGCTTATAACACCTCCCACTGAAGGGATAATTCCACGCTCAGACTGTTTCGCAGCCTCAAGAGCTATTCTTTCAAGTCTTAATATCTTGCTGTTTTTTTCGTCAAGCCTTGCAATACAGCGTTCAGACATGAAAAACACAACCCTTGCGGCCCCTAACTCAACACACTTCTGTACAATTATATCGGTTTTGTCCCCTTTGGGGTATCCGGCGAATACAGTAAGAAAAACAGAAGGTTCGCTCTTGTTTTCATACTTTTCGATTATTTCAGCTTCGACTCGCATATTGTCAAAATATGAGAGGGAGCACAGGTAGTTGTATCCGGCTCCGTCACACACTGTTATTCTCTCTCCCGGACGCATACGAAGCGTGCGGGTAATGTGGTTGTGGTCATCTCCCGCAAAGGTTATTTTGTTGGTTTCAATATTTTCGGAAGATACAAAAAACTTCAAATCATACCACCATACTTATTATAACAAATTTATTTTAATTTGTCTATACTTAAAATGAGATATTGATTGATATCGTTATCGGAATCGTTTATAATAGTCTTAGAGAGTGTTTGGAGGATTCAAAATGGATTTTATCGAGGTAAAGGTTTTCACAACCACACAGGGAATAGACGCTGTTACAGCTCGTCTTATGGATGCAGGAATCACCGGTTTTATCATAGAAGACAGCGAGGATTTTTCCAATTTCTTAGCGGATACAACTATTTATTGGGATTATGTAGATGATAAACTCATGGAGCTTAAGAACGTCGAGACAAACATAACTTTCTATATCGCCGACAACGAGCAGGGCTCAGAGATGCTTTCAAATGTCAGGACTTGTCTTGATTCGCTCAAAGCCTTTGACACTGAAGGTACCTATGGAAGACTGTTTTTTGAGCTTTCAAATGTTCGGGAGGAGGATTGGGCTAACAACTGGAAGCAATATTTCAAACCCCTTAAAGTGGGTGAAAAGTTTGTAGTTAAGCCTTCATGGGAAACCTATGACAAAGACACGTCAAGACATATTATTGAAATAGAC
>JAAZBA010000317.1 GCA_012514045.1 Clostridiales bacterium
AGCTTGATGGCCGGTGCCGATTCCCGCGCCATTCGAGCTGAACACGCCATTCGAATTAGTAATGGCCGTCACATTGGCGCTTCCTTCAATAATCACCCGACCCCCGCTCGCAAAATCACCAGCTCCACCGGTGCCGATCCCCGCGCCGCCACGGACGCTTTCGGCATGTACGGTGGAGTTTCCGCGGATTATAATATCGCCTTTAAAGTCACATCCACCTCCGGAACCGATTCCCGCGCCGTTGGCACCGCTTTGGGCATGTACGATCGCGTTTTCTTCGATAATCACCTGACCCTCGCTCAGAAAATGACCATCTTCACCTCCTACACCAGAGCCGATACCCGCACCCATGTAACCGCTCTTGGCATGTACAATCGCGTTTCCCCTAATTATAACGCTGCCTCCGAAGTTACCATCCTCGCAGGAACCGATTCCCGCGCCGTTGAGATACTTGGTAATAGCAAAAACCCTGGCGCTTCCCTCAATAATCACCTTACCTTGGCTCTTAAAGTCTCCTCCATAACCGACACCGATCCCGGCACCGGAATTACGGGAAACGGCTGTCACATCGGCGTTTCCCTCAATCCTTATCTCTCCCGCAAAGTCACTTTTGTTTCCATGGCCCGTGCCGATTCCCGCGCCGTTGGCACCGCTTTGGGCATGTACGATCGCGTTTTCTCCGATAATCACTCTACCTGTAAATTTACCCATATAACCAGTGCCGATCCCCGCGCCAATGTGATTTGAAACGGCTGTCACTTCAGAGTTTCCGTCAATTTTTACCTCTCCCGTAAATGCACCATCAACTCCGGAGCCGATACAGGCGCCGTCACACCAACCGTCATCACCCCAACAATCTTCATCATCAGTGATTATCTCCACATGGTCGGTTATGTGGATTGTGCCGGACATGGCTTCGACAACCTCTGAGCCGATTTTAGCTCCGTATGTGTCGCCGACAAGGGTGAGCTTGCCGTCTCCCTTGATGGTCAGATTACCATCGTTGACAGTAATAATACCATTACCACTTCCATCTTCATCATTTGTGAGGGTATTATCCCCGCGGATCGTAATAGCAGCATTCGCATTATCATAAATATACACGGGAGATGAATTGGTTATATTCACGCTGTTCAGTGTTACCTTGGCTTCTGCTAAAAGGTCAATAAAACAGTTTCCCTCTCCTTTAAAAATAATTTCTTCATTTTCGAGGATGTCGTCGGTAGTACCGTCACTGTAATGGTACACTTCCTGGGTTCCGTCAGCATGTCCGGTTACCTGGAAGCCTATTGATTCTTCGGACAGCATGTATTCCTTTGCGAACGCTGACGCGGTAAGCAGCAGCGCTGCCGCTATTATCAGGATAAGAGTCATAAGTATTTTTCTTTGGGTTTTCATATTTTGTCTCCTCTCAAGTACGTATATACATTTTTAGTATAATTTTCCATTTATATGTACATTTTACTACGACATAAACCACAAATCAAGAAAAATTTTGCAGGGCTTATATTTTTGGCAGAGTGAATATATTCTGAGAGGTCGATTTGTGGAGTTTGACGTAGATTATTTTCCGTAAACTCTTACGCAGCCTATTGCTACCGGGGCGTTTTTATATTCTTCTTTTCTCGTTTCGCTGCCTACGGAGGACAATGCTTTGACTTTGATAAATCTCGCGATCCGCTCTTCAAACTCTGAAATATGCTCGCTGCCGTAGATTCGCATCATACCCTTTGAGGCGGGAACCAACGATTCTCCGTCTTCGCTTGTTTCCACCTCATAACGGCTGAGGAATACGGCGTAGGAATGAAAATCTGCTCTCCTGGGAGCGGAAGAAAAGAACCCGACGGCATTTATTGTGTATGCCCTATCCATGTCGATGACTATCTCCGCTGTGGATTTATCCGATATATAGCAGCTGTCGAGGCTGGGAACGAGGATATTTCCCGCTCCTTCACCGCCGGAGCAGTAAGCGATCCTGAACTCATCATTGTTTATAGCTTTCCCCGAAAACTCCTCTTTCGGGTATTTATCAAAAGCTCTCCCTGTCCATACCGGGCTTGACCAGGTCATCTCCCCTGTTTCGCTGTAGAGCTTCAGGTAAAAATATCTGGCGGTATCGCTTTTTACTTTCATGGTAAACCGTTCTTCTCCGGACAAAACATCGCGGTAGGCGGCGATCTCGCCATAATCTGACACAATCTCGCAGTAAGCGGTTCTGTCCTCGGGCTTTGTTTCATCAAACAGACTCTGGGTGATGATAAATTCGTATGTATCGGTCAAAGGAAGAATCGTAGCGGGGTTATGTCCGTTTACCTTGTAGAAAAGCCGAAGGTTTCCGGTCTCGCAGCTGTAGGTTCGGGCGTTGATGATGGCGTCAAGGAACAATTCCTTTGATTTCCCCTCGGAATAGAGGAAAGTTCTGCGTTTTGAGGCTCTTTTCCCCCAAAGCACACCGTGATGATCGCTTGAGACGACAGGACTTATTCTATAGCCGCAGTCAAGGGCGGTGGAGTATACCCTTTCGTTTACAAGGCTGCATTCGCTTCTCTCGTGGCCTGTTTCCACTCCGTGTATGAGAGAGAGCATCCGGGGCGTGGTGGCATACTCGAGGTCAAAGGCATTCCAAAGGGATTTTATGCTGTAGCCCAATATTTGAGGGTGGGCAAGGATCCCGAACGCAAGGGGGTTATTCCCTATCGCCTCGTGGAACTCTTCCCAGCTTTCCGCGTTCACATACCCCTCGGCGTTGACGGTCACCATCTCGCCTCCATTGTTCTGCTGCTCTCCGATTCTGTTTTCCACTACAAGGTCAATCTCCGATTCACAGCCCGCGAAAGCAACAAAATCGTCGGTTTCTACTGCCTCCGCCGCTTCGAAAGTGTCAAAAAACTCGTCGTTGTCCTCAAGAGAAGCATGGTCGGAGATTGTGAAGAAATCGAAAAATCCCTCCTCACGAACCTGAAGATAAGCGTCGTAGGGGGTAAGTTTGCCGTCAGAATATGATGTGTGGGAGTGGAGATCGCCCACGTATATATTGAAATCACCTTCGGGATCGGATTTCTTCGCTTCGCGTATATTGAGCTCACATACAGCGGTCTCCTGCCCTGCCCTTACGGTAAGAACGGCGCTGCCGGGATTCATGGGGATTACAAGGTATTTGCCCCGGTTCAGACACCTGAGTCTCGCGACGGAGCTGTCGCTTATTTCGCATATTATCTCCTCAGCGTCTGATTTAACGCCGAAGGACACTATATTTCCCGCAAATGTGGAAATTGATTTCTTTGATATTTTTAGCATGCTAAATTCCTCCCATATTATCAACAAATTTTCAGGTACACTATACCACAGGGAATCAGCGATGTCAAACGAAAAATGGAGCTGCAACATACAGTACTTTCTATTACTGTATATTGCAGCTCCACTCGAATCATCTTACAGGAGCTCGATGATGGCCATCTCAGCTGCGTCACCGCGGCGGGGGCCGGTTCTGATGATGCGGCAGTAGCCACCCTGACGTGAAGCATACTTCGGCGCGATCTCGTCGAACAGCTTCTTTACCACATCTTCCTTAGTTATGAAGGTTAAGGCCTGTCTTCTGGAGGCCAGTGTGTTTGTTTTTCCGAGTGTTATCATCTTCTCAACCAGCGGACGAACTTCTTTTGCTCTTGTAACAGTCG
>JAAZBA010000263.1 GCA_012514045.1 Clostridiales bacterium
CATGCTGTTATTAAATACGTCCCGGGTTCCCTCAATAGTGAAGAAGTCTGTATCCGCTGTGAGAAGCATTACCGGCTTTGGAGCGAAGCACAGAAGAATCTCGTTGTGATTTATGCCGTCTGACGCGGAATTCGCCCATATCTGCTCCGCGTCCTGGGGGTTGCCGGTTCTGATATACTCCTCGTAATTCGTGACAAACGTGCCCGGAGCCGCCGCGGCGATGCGGTTATCGCATATCATCATCATTGAGGTGGCGGTACCTCCGCCGGAGCTTCCCGTGGCGCCGATTTTGGCGGGATCAACTTCGGGACGTGATATCAGATAGTCAATTGCTCTCATGGCATCGGCAACAAAGTACCTTGCGATGTTGTCTCCCGCTAAAAGGCACTGATTTCCGGCATACTGGTGTTCCTGGGTTGTAGGTCCGATAATGAATTGCCCTAAGGAAGGCTCGTAATAACTTAGCCTTTCGCCCTGACCGATGGGATCCATAGTCATGACGATCAGTCCCGCTGAGGCTATGCTTCTAGCCACACGCTGATATTGCTCATACGCTTTGCCATCAGCCGCGTGTCCAAGCTGGAACAGCACAGCGCCGCAGGGGTTCTTCCTCTTGTGGGGCAGATATAGATTTGCGGTCACATAGACATGAGGGCGGGATTTAAATATGATTTTTTCAATACGCATGCCGGGAACATCGACAAAACCCATGACTTTATCCTCCAGTGGGAGAGTGTTGTCATAGGGAATGCCCCCAAGACTTTTTATGAAAAGCGATCGCTTGCTCTCCGCGTACTCCTCAAGCTCACGACAGGTGCGAATGCTGTCACGGGCCTCTTTTGCGGCTTTGTGGAGCTCATCGGCTCTCGCCAGGACGTGTTCCCAAAGCTTGCAGTCGAGATTGTAGTAGCTTTCACCCGGATTATACTTTTCAGCCTGAGCGATGTTTACTGTGATACTCATGGCGTAACCTCATCGTAGTTTTCGGACATGGTACGCAGGGCGGTTATTACGAGCTCGCGATGGGGCTCGCAGCGGTAGATGTTATGCAGCGCAAGCAGTGCAGACCTGTCGTAGCAGGGTTTATATTCTTCAATGGATACTCCAAGGCACTTTTCGCCACCTGCCATGAGATGCAAGTAAAAGCCGCAGTTTTCCATGCAGTACTTTTTGTAGTTCTCCTCAATGAAGCCAGGAGTTTTTATCTCATCCGAGCGGCTGTAGAAGTTATCCATTATTTCCTTCGCGTCATCCGGTGAGGCAAGCCGTACCACGTTGCCATGTTTGCGGATTGGGATGTAATCGACCGAAATACCGTCATCTATGTCGATCTTCGCCAGAATGCTTGTCTGCCAGTATTCACTGTTGGAGTGATCGAACAGGAAATTGCCTTGACCATATACGATAACCGAGCCGTTGTATTCCTCCATGCAGCTTATACAGTGGGTATGCTGACAGAGAACCACGTCCGCGCCCTTGTCGACCATCTTTCGGCATACCTTTTTAAGGTTTGGGGAGGGATATCTGTAGTGCTCCTTGCCTCCGTGGTATATAATTATGATGTAGTCGCATTTTTCACGAAGTTCGGCGATTTTATCCGGTCCGTCGAGAAAATCAAAGGGATTCGCCCCGGGTGTTGTCTCTGTCGCGATTGTGAACTCATGCTCGGCGCAGTTGAAAATGCCGATTTTTTTGCCCTCATGGATAAATATATATGGCTTTTCGGCCTCCGCAAGGTTCATACCCGCGCCTATAAAGGGAATTGAATATTCTCTGATGATATTCAGGGTGGAGACGATTCCCTGTACACCCTGGTCAAGGATATGATTGTTTGCAAGCGTCAAAAGCGAAGGCTTGAACGCAGCGATTCCCGGAAAGGTACTTGTGGGAGCGACTAAATTCGGTCCGGTTTTAGGTATCGGGTCAAGCTCGTCGCAGATTGGGGTTTCCAGATTGAAAATCCTGAAATCTGCGGCTTCAAGCTCCCTTAGAAGCTCGCTGCCGACCAAAGCTTCAACATCGGCGTTTTCGAAAAGTTCGTAATTAGTCTTGGTAGGTACGATATCTGCTCCGATTATTATTCTAAACATATTTGTTACCCCTTTACAGCGCCTAACATTACGCCCTTCACGAAGTACTTCTGCAGGAAGGGGTAAATGGCGAGAATTGGAAGAGTAGCCACAACGATTGTTACATAACGCACCTGAAGCGACACGATCAATTTTTCTTCAAGTCCCGTAGAGTTGTCCATAAGCTCACTGGAAGCCTGTATAAGGACTCGTCTGAGAAGCACCTGTAGAGGATGGAGATTTGAGTCACTGATGTAGAGGAGGGCGGTAAAGAAGTTGTTCCAGTGGCTCACGGCATAGTAGAGAGTGATAACTGCCAGCGTAGGTGTTATAAGCTTTATAGCGATTCTTGAAAGGATATGAATGTCGTTAGCGCCGTCAATGGAGGCGCTCTCCATGATCTCATCGGGAATCGCCGAGAACGCGCTTCGGCAAACCATGACATTGTAGGAGGTTACAAGGCCGGGGATTATCATAACCCAACGGCTGTTGTAAAGACCTATGTTGGTGATAAGCAGATAGGTGGGGATAAGACCTCCATGGAAGTACATGACAAAGGCAATCAGGAAATTGAAGAATCGCCTGCCGGAGAAAGTCGTCCTCGAAAGGGGATAGGCGGCAATAACGGTGGCGACGATATTGAAGACAGTGCCTACAACGGTATAGTATATGGTGTTGCCATAGGCGAGCCATATGCTTTTATTATTGAACATGACCTGCTTATATCCTTCAAAGGATATATCAACAGGGTAAAGCCAGACAATACCTTTGTTGATTGCTTCGCCGCCGCTCATGGATACGGCTAAAACATAAACAAATGGGTACAGAGTTATGAAAAAGGCTACCAGGGCGAATACATAAACAAGAGCATAAAACGCCCCGTCAGAGAAAGAGCCTATAATGTCGTTCTTTTTCTTAGATAATATCATTCAAATGCCTCCCATCCTTACCACAGGCTGGTGTTTGTGAGCTTGTGGCAAACCTGATTGGCGCCGAACACAAACAGGAAATTGATTACAGAGTTGAACAGCCCGACTGCGGTTGAAAAGCCGTATTCGGAGGATTCAATACCCTTTCTGTACACATATGTGGAAATAACGTCCGCCGTTTCATATACACCCGGGCTGTAGAGCAGGAATACCTTTTCAAATCCGACGCTCATTATTCGACCCAGTTGCATAATGAACAGGATCGTAATGGTAGGGGCGATCATGGGAACGGTGATATACCAGACTTCCTTAAACTTGGTGATACCGTCTATCTTTGCCGACTCGTACAGAGACGGGTCAATTCCAACTATGGCGGCAATGTATATAATAGAGCTGTAGCCGAAGGACTGCCACACACCGGAGGCAACATAAATCGTACGGAAGTACTTCGGATCCATGAGAAAGTTTATTCTCTCTCCCCCAAGCAGCGCGATGAAGTTGTTGATGATGCCGTCGTTCATGGAGAGAAAGTTCTTAATCATACCGACAACGACAACGGTTGAAATAAAGTGGGGCAGATAGCTGACGGTCTGTACAGTTTTGCGTATGGCGGTGTTCCTCAGCTCCGTTACGCACACAGCGAACAGAATCGGCACCGGGAAACCGAAAACAAGGGAATAAAGCGAAATGAGCACCGTGTTTCGTACCAATCTGTACGCAAACGGCGATCCGAAGAACTGTATGAACCATTTGAATCCCACAAACTTGCTCTTGAAGAGTCCAAGTCCGGGGCTGAACTCCTGGAAAGCTATCACAAGTCCGCCCATGGGCAGATAGCAAAAAATTATATACCAGATGAGAATTGGAAGGAACAGCAGGTAAAGGTATTTATCTCTTTTGAAAGCCTTAAGAAACCGTTCCTTTGTCATTTTTTTCTTTTGTAGAACCATATTTTAGCCCCCTTGCTTTGCGCGCTGCGGCAATTTGAGTTTGTCTCAAATTGCCGCAGCGTAAGGTTATTTAGCCGATTCTGTCTGACTTAGCCTGATATACGGCTGCCATATCGTCAATATGCATGTTCTTGAGTGTGTTTACATAGTCGTCATACTCTGACAAAGGACGTGTGCCTGTAATGAAAGCGACACGCATCTCACCCCAGTAGGTGGACAGGTCTGTTGCGTATGTCTTGACTGTCTCAAGCTCGTCCTCAAGGGCATAGGCGAAGCCTATTGGTATCTTGTAGAACTGTCTGATGGCAGCGTTGCGCTCACCGATTTCCGGCACATAGGCGTTGTCCCTGTGCTCCGCAAGGAGGATTCTGGGGAAAGCTCCCATATTGTTGCCCGCTACGGAGGCGTAGTTGTTTGTGCTTCTTCTCTCTGTATCAAGGATCTTTCTGCCGTTTTCTACCTTGTAGTCAACGCCTTCGATACCGTAGTAGAGCAGGTTGTTGGCTTCTTCGCTGTAAAGGAAATCGAGGAAGCAGAACACTTCGTCGGGCTTCTCACAGAACTTGGAAATTCCGAATACACCGGCAATAGGATCGAGGCCGGCAAGCTCTTTCTTGCCCCAGACTGCTGTTGTGTAAGGCTCGACTGCGCCGAATGTGAGAGGCATTGAACCATCGTTCTTCCACTCACCGTCGATAAGACGGCAGTAGGACTGGCAGTTATTCGTGTAGTGATATCCGGAACCAACCTGATTGTTGGAGAACAGCTTGTTCTGAATGTCGTATGTGGAGGTGGACCACTCGTTGTAGAGGAGCCCTTCTGTATAAAGCTTGTTCATGTATGTGAGATAGTCGAGGTATCTGTCGTTTATGTAGGATGCCTCAACGGTCCCGTCGTTGTTGTAGTAGCCAAGTCTCAGATCGAGTCCCCACATGGAGCCCATGAATGTCTCCATACCTGCGCGCAGGAACAGAGGCCATTCGTCATCCTCGCCGTTGCCATTCAGATCGGCGCCCTTCATGGCTTTAAGCAGCTCATAGTACTCGTCCGTTGTTTTGGGGACATCAAAGCCCAGCTCGCTTGTCCATGTGAAGTTTAAAAGGGGCGCGGGGCAGTAGTCTGTGGACATGTCAACAACGGGAACGTAGAATATTTTTCCGTCCGGTGTTGTGAGCTGACCTTTGACTGTGGGATTGTCCTCAAATCTCCAGGCGAGGTTGTAGCCGTAATCATCGTAGTAGGATGTGAGCTCTGCGAACAGACCGGATTTTATGAACTTCATGTCTTCGTCCTTAGAGGGCATCTGTACAACGTCCGGAAGATCGGCTCCTGCGGCAAGCCTCGGGTTGATGACATCGTTGTAGGTCGTGTTCTCGAGCATTTCCATCTCGAGCTCGACATTGGCTACGCGACAGATTTCATGGCACCAGTCCATCTTATCCCACTCAAATGTGAGGGAGGAACCGTTTGTGCCTATCCAGGAAATCACCTTTGTTTCTTCGAATACGGGAGAGACGCCTGTGTAGGTTATGCCTTTCTCCTCAACGACTTCTTCTTTCTTTTCTTCCTTCTTGGGCTCTTCTTTTTTGGGTTCTTCCTTCTTCTCTTCTTTCTTGGGCTCTTCTTTCTTTTCTTCCTTCTTCTCTTCTTCCTTCTTTTCGGTGGAAGAGGTCGAGGACGACGCGGAGCTGTCCTCTGGTTTGTCCTTGGACTGACATCCGGCGAACAGACCGATTACCATCACCGCACAAAGCAGAATTGCGAGAAGCTTCTTGAACTGTTTCACTTTGGAATTCCTCCTGTCAAATAATAATTTTGTGTTTAACACATTTTAATTATAATACAGACAGGCGATTGTTTCAAGTATACAAATTTTGAATATCCAATGAACAAATTTTGTATACCACATATGATTGACTAAAGAATAGCCTGAGTATACAATATTTATATACTGTTATAAGGAGGAGAAAAGATTGAGAAAGCTTTTCAGCAAGCTTACGTATAAATCATTTCTTATATATTTTTCAATCATTTTTGTCGTGTCCTCCTTGCTGACCCTCAGCGTTTATTCAATAAGCGTCACAAACGAGCAAAGGGAATACACCGCGAAGACAGACCGCGCCTTTGAAGCCTACGCCGGCAGTATCGAAGACAAGTTTGAGAACATTACCAGAGCAATGAACCTGTTTTTTTCTGCGCGCTGGTACACCCACTACATAACCTCAAGCGAGGTATATTCCACGGAATTCGATCCGCTTAGCCGCTCTGACATAAGCAGGCAGATTACAAGGAGCACCATAGGCTTCGACTTCATTGACGATGTGATGATCGTTGTGCCGGAGAAGGAGACAGTCATCAATTCAATCGGCTGGTTTTCCTTTTCCGATTATGAATTCTTCTTTGGCGATATCGGCATAACCATGGACCAAGACAAGGCCTGCGAGTTTTCATGCCTTGACGAAAGAAAGAGCTTCTTTACCATTAAGGACTATAACCTTAAGCTGTACCCGGCGTATATTTGCGTGGTGCTGAACAAACCAGCGCTTTACCAGTATTTTGAAGAGCTTATAGATGAGAATATGGAGTACTTCGCCGTATACCTTGACAACGATCTGATTTATGAATACGGTACATCGAGTGATAACACGTATGCCTTGTCCCGCGGGGGAGTCAGCGCCCCAAAGCTTCTGATTGAAGCTGAATACGAAAGCTTTTACAGCCGCAGGAAAATACTTCCCGCAATCATCCTGCTTGAGCTTTTTATTCTCACCATATCTGTTACTATTTCTCTCTTCCTGCTTTGGCTTAACATATTCCCTTTGGATAAGCTTATAAAGAAGGTCACGCCTGTGGAGTATAAGTCTACACTTGACGCGTACAGACATCTTGACACCCATATCGAGACCATATCCGCCGACAACGAAAGGCTGCAGGATGAGTACAACATGATCGACGCCTCCATGAGGAATATAATTTCCATGTACAAAAACGAATACATATTCTCCATGCTGACAAACCCGGATTTCGACTTTAATGACGAGTATATTCTGAGCATAATCCCCTGGGTGCAGGACAGACTGCCCTTTATCCTGATTATTGCCGACAGGAAGGATTTCGCTCTGGAGCATAGCGAGAAGGAGCTTGCGAGCGTATGTAATGAGTACAGAAATTGCGAGCTTTACAGACTACTCACAGGGGAATATCTTATTATTCTGTGGAGCAGATCATGGGAGCTAAATAACAGTCACCGTCTTGAGATTACATCCGCTGTCTCCGCGGCTTTAAACAATGACTATTTCGTTGTCTCCTCCCGGGTAATGACTGACCCCTACCATATCTGCGGCACTTATATTCAGCTCAAGGAGGAGCTTTTGTCTCTTCGCAAAGCGTATACCGATTTGCCCCTGACCCTTCAAATACAGCTTATAAACAAAATTCTGCGCAATTCCTTTAACGACTGCTGCGTTATTCTGAATGAGGCAAGAAATGTATATACCCCCGACGCGTTCTTTACGTTTCTTTTGAAGCTTTCACGAGAATACGGCATCGACGTGTCCTCTTCCGTGAAGAACTACGAAAGATATAGAAACATCGGAACGGACGATGAGCTGTGGAATGTCAACACAAGCCTTACAAGTGACATCTGTAAGCACCTGAGCGATGCGAAGCGCAAAAGCTATGACAACACCGCGGCTCTCATAAAGAACTACATCGACAAAAATTATGCCTCTCCTGACATGTCGCTGAAGAAATTGTCCGACAGGTTTTCCATCGACAGCACACTTATATCCCGGGTTTTCAAGATACAGTACAGTATGAACTTCAGCGAGTATCTATTGGAAAAGCGTATTCACAAATCCATCAGGCTTATGAAAAGTTATCCGGACATGAATCTGTCAGATATTTCCGAGCAAACAGGCTACACAAACTATCTCTCCTTCAAAAGAGCCTTTATCCGCTACCAGGGAATCGCTCCCAAGGAGTATAGGGACATGCTTTAAACCATCAACACTTCAAAAGAATAGAAAAGCGCCGCTGGCTGTGTTAATAATGAGACACTGCCGGCGGCTTGTTAAATATGTTCTTACTTTCCCTGATCGGATACCTGAGTGTTATTTTCGGTCAAGATCAGGCTGTTTTTCTGCACTGCGCTTATTTTTACGCGCAGGTCTTTACCTTAATCCCTTAAATTAGTGATTTTCGGGTTGTCAAGAATCATGACAAGTATCGGTATCAGAATAATCTGAACAATGATTCCGGGGATCGCGTTGGTGAACGCGCCTGCAATGAAGGCGGCAAATGTAAAGCTTCCGCCGCTGATTCCCAAAAATACAAACATAGCCAAGCCCCAGACAAGTCTGCCGATTATCATTGCGATAAGCAGGGAGAAGTAAATGTACAGCTTTTTACGGGGGAGTTTTTTGTGCAGCCAACCGGAAACCGTGCCATAGGCTGAAAGCTCAAACGCCATACAAAGGGCTGTGGGGAACAACGGAGGCATGCCAAGGGTAAGGGAGCGAAGCAGCGGAGCAATAAAGCCGACAGCAAGTCCCCAACCCCATCCGCAGAAGAAACCGCAAAGAAGCACAGGGATATGCATCGGACAAAGTCTTGCGCCGATCTCTGGAATCTGTCCCGTCAGAAACGGCATAACGTAAGCAAGGGCAAGGAAAAACGCGGCGAGCACCATTCTTTTTACGCTGTTTTGTTTTTTCATTTTGTTACCTCCGGATGCAAAAAAAGCGCCATTACCCCTTCAGAGATAATGACACCTTCATGGCATCGTTTTAATATTATTATTTTAGTCGCGGATTATTGTATTGCTGTGGGAGAAAGCTTCTGCCTTCGTGCTATTCTTCTGAATAACAACGATATTATATCATAGAGATTAAGATTAGTCAAGCGTTTAGGCTGTCAACAATGCTGCGCAGTTTCTGTATGGCATCGGCAATCAGAGCGCCGGTATTCAGGTCTGGCACTCCTGCAACCTGGTTTTCGCACTTGTTCATCGGGATCAGTATGCGAACGGCGTTCGCCTGCCCTACGGCAAGCGCCATTTTGCCGGTGATCTCACCGAGCAGTGAATCGGCGATAACGATTCCGATGGGACCGATGATGATATCGGCTTTGCGGCAGGCAACGATTACGGGATTCTCGCCTGTGGCGGCGTTTTTTGCTCCCGCCTTCAGCATAGCCGCAGTTGCAGCGACATTCGTGCCGATTGCTGTCAGGTTGATGTTCTGAAACTGCGCGAGAATTTCTCTCACGAGCTGTGCCCCAAGCTGTCCGCCCTGGCCGTCAATGATTATTATATTCATAATGACACCTCTACACAAAAGTACGAAAAAACCTTGCCCTGCAGACAGATAATGCCTGCGCCCCTGATATTCAAAGCTTGTCTGCGTCTGTCTACAAGTGTATCACAAAAAAGCACAATAAACAAGGGAAACAAGGCGTTTCGCTGTGGTTTATATGCCCTAAACTTGAAAATTATAATACCAAGTGCTATGGATTGCAGGAAAACAGAGAGGCTAATCAGGTGTTTCCCTGCGGCAGCTCCCATCGCCTGTCGATAATTGATTCGAACACATTCTTCCTGTGGGTCACCAAAAGCACTGAGCAACCCTCGCGCTTGAGCTCCGCTGTCAGTGTTTCCACGCCGTTTTGCGATACCGTATCCATGGCGGAGGTAGGTTCATCAAGTATTAGCAAGGAAGGGTGTTTATATGTGGCGCGGGCTATGGCTATGAGCTGCATTTCTCCACTTGATAATTCTCCCGACTCCCGCGTGTCGCCGCTCAGGGACATACAAAGCATATTGTCCAGGTATTTTTCAATACCCAGTACGGACGCCACATACGCAAGACGCTCTTTGTCGACGGTTTCGGAAAATCCTACAATATTGTCGCGCACGCTGCCCTCTAAAAACTGCGGCATCTGTGAAACATACCCAACTTCTTCCTTGCGAAGACGTTCCATGGCAGTCTGGTCAGCCGTATCGACGTTAAGAATGTAAATTCTCCCCTCCTGCGGTCTGTAAAGCCCCAGAATAAGGCGGATAAGTGTCGATTTGCCGCTCCCGTTCGGACCGGCGAGCTGCACGCATTCACCCGGACGCAGGGCAAAGGACAGGCGGTCAAATACCCGGTTCCCGTCCAGCCAGGCAAAACTCACATTGTCTATGACAATGGTATTGTCTGTATCTGCCGGCACCAGGTCATCCTGACATGCGGAAACAGGCGGCTCCATAAAGTCCAACACCCGCTGCGCTGCGGTCACGCTGCCCTGCTGCAGAGAAAACAAACTGCCGATGCCCCTGATAGATTCCAAAATCATTATGGATGCCTGCTGGGATGCCAGCAGCACACTCACGGAAAGAGACTGACGGCTCACCATATACACGCCCACCACAATAAAGAGAACGCGATAGAGCGTCATAATAACTTCCATAAGGCTTTCTACCAACAGATGGCGTGTTTTCATGCTGCCCTGAGCCTTTACCACGTCAGTATTCAGCGCGCGCATATCGGAAATAAACGAAGCGCTGCGAAGGAACACGCGGATCTGCGCAATACCCTGGACCATTTTAACCATTTTGTCCATAAGGTCGGATTGTTTGGTATAAAAGGCATTGGCGGAAGCGGATATGGGTTTGCTTAGCGGCATACAAAGAGCCATTATCAAAAGACCTGACACAAGCGTGAATATAAGAAGGCGCCAGTCAAGCATCGCGCCAAAGACAAAAGACACCACAAGAGAGCATAAAGACAAAGCGTTTCTTCGGACATAACCGTCCAAAAGCTTCGCAGCCTCGTTCACTTCGCCGGCGTATCGGCAGACAATGTCCCCCAGCTGAATGCCGTTTGTTTTCAGGCGGTCAGAAAACAGGTTTTTAATGATTTTCTGGCGGAGTTTTCCCTGAGTCTCTACATATATAATTCCCACTATGCTGTTGAGAAGAAAAAGCACAATGGACGCGCAAACGCTGAAAACGACTACCCACACGCTGAGCAGCCGAAAAACACCGCTATCGCCCAGCGCAAGGTCGGTCAGCCATTTTGTCCCCCAGATGCCCAGACCCTGCCCCAGAGCATTGACGAGTCCTTCGACAACAATCAGCAGCAGGAAGAAAACACCGTTCGCGGGCGTCAGGCGCACAATTTTTCTCATGATTTTCGTATAATCCCTGCGTACGTTCATGCGCGCGCCTCCTCTCCCTCATCGTCTTCAGACAGCGCGTCCGCTTGGGCGCGCAGGAGACGACAGGTGTCGCTTGTTTCCTTCCATTTGGGAATGATTTCAAACAGCAAAGAGAAAAGCCGCTTGATGGTATCGCTGTAGATATTAAAAGTCAAAAGCATGCCGATAGATATTTCACCGCGCATAATCAGATATCCGCCAAAGATGTAGATGATGATCCGAAAATACTGCTCCTGGGTGTTGGTGATAAACCATACCATTTTTCTGAAGATTGTCGCTTTTCTCTTTTTCTTGTCCAGTGAAATCAATTCGGTCAGATTGTCAGTCTGCGCTTTATCTGACAGCCCCTGGGCGATCCATTCTTCATAAAACCGAATATCCTGCTGGATCTTCATTTCATAATGGACAATCTCCGTCTCTAAGCCGGATACCACCTGCTTCAATCGCTCGGAAAGCATTTTCATAAACCACACCAAAAGGGGAAAACCGACAATAAAACACAGCATGAGCTTCCAGCTCACCGTAAGAGCAAAGACTAACGTGACAATTCCGCCGACTATGTCCGGCACAAATACCGTGCCCATCCATTCCAGCATTTCGCCCACTTTTTTTGTGTCGCTCGTCAGAACGCGCAGAAACGAGCCATCCTCCAGGGCGCAGATTTTTCGCTTTTCCGCTACAAAATCCAAAAGCTGCATCCGCATATGCCCGGAAACCTGAACAGACAGACGGCTCGCGTCACGCTTGAGCAGCCATACAAAAAAATGAAATATGCACACGTGCTCAGCGTATTCAATAAGCTTATTCATCGGGTTTTCCAACGCTACCAGTTGATCAAGCGCCTCTCCCAGCGTCAGATATTCCAAATAGCCTAAAAAAGCCGCTATGGCTGTAAAGGCAAAATATCTTGCCAGCAGCATTCCGCGCCCCCGCAGCTGCCGGCGATAAAAAGCGAACATACCCACTTAAATCATAACCTCATTCTGACCGAATTTTAAAATATGGACGTAACAGAATATACACTGTACCAAAAACATATAGTTATTTTATTACTTCTGTAAGTCTCAACATCGTTATTGCCGATTGTTCGACCGTGAAATAATCCTGCGGCTTAAACAGATTGGCGCCTACGCCCTGCATAAGCGGCGTTTTTGTATCTCCGCAGAGTACTCGGGAAACCGCATCGACCTCGGCAATAGCCCAATCGGAAATCCGGTCTTTATCCGCGAAGGAAACGCTGTTCCCTGTTAACGGAATATCCAGAATCGCAGCCGCTCTTGAAAGCATCACCGCGGCTTGTTCCCGTGTGATAAACCTGTTTGGCGCAAACCGATTGTTTCCGACGCCTTTGACGATTCCAAGCGCCGATGATGCCAAAACGTCGGGGTCATCACAATCCGAGAAGTTCATGACTTCCGCTTCGGCTGAAAGCTCCTGGATGGTTTTGCCCGTAATCTCTTTCACGCTCTGAGACAGCATGCGGCAAAATTCCTCTCTCGTACAGCAGTCTTTCCACCAAAGCCGTATATCCTCCGGCACGAGATTTTTGATTATAGTCTTTGTCACTTCAGGCTTCGCCCAATCAGACGGCTCCGGCTGTATATCAGGCAATGCGATGATTCCATATTTCCCGCCTTTTGAGACGACAATATGCCCGTCGTTGTCACTGATAGTGCATCTTTCACCGTTCGTAGTATAATTAAAGACATAGCTGTCAAATGTGCCTTTAGGGATGACGATATTGCCATCGCGATCCATTATATAGGGCTCCATATTGAATGTGTTATTGTCGAATGCGCAAATGTATTTGCCGCCGATTAAACCTAAAAACGGCGCGTGGGCTTGTTTTGCGATGAGACGGCCGCGCCCCGTAAAGATATAGTTCATGCTGTCAGGGGATTTGCCGCTGCCGGTATATCCGTAAAGGAAAAGCCCGCGGCAGCCATAGTACAGCTGGCTGTAAACGGAATCCCCGGTCATGCAATAGGGCAGAAAATCCAACAGAAGCTGTCCGTCGTCATTATAAGCTTTACAGTATGTAATCGGCTCCCAGCCATCGCCATTCATAGATATTGAAACGCCAGCCGGCCCGCCTGCCTCATACTTCCATTGCTCAGACAGCTGCTTTTCACTGTCGTTGTAATCCGTAATATTAAAGCCGTTTCCATAGCCAAGCTCGCCGGTAATCTTGCCGGTTGTCAGATCATATAAATACATATCGCCCCACCATGAGCCGGGACGGAGAAATTCTTTCCCGTCGATCGCAATACAATGCGTCGCGTCTTTCATGAAAACAGACTTATAAATTGCAGGCACTATAACCGTCAGATCACGGGAATACACGCCTATGTTTTCATGTTGTTTCATTAGGATATAATCGCCGGAAAAAGAAATCTCCTTAATGCCGCTTAAGAGTTTCGTGCCGTCAAAGCGATAAAGACTATAGAGCGGAATATAGGAGAGGCTTTTACTGTCGCGCGTGACGAATATGTCGCCGCTTATAGTGAAGATCGAATCATATTCAAGGGGGACAATCAGTTCATATGCCGTATGTTCGCTGTCCGTTGCGTATGCTACAAGGCTTATGACAAACGCAAGGATGATGCACAGCAGAATAGTTTTATTTTTCATTGTGACTCCTCCTTTTTCTCTCTGTAATTTATTTTAGAATGCACAAGGGGCGGACTGTTTGCAGCGGAGAATGACAAAAATATCCCAAAATCCAGGCAGAATAAGGCAGTAAAAACTACATTCAAAAGGAAA
>JAAZBA010000005.1 GCA_012514045.1 Clostridiales bacterium
AGCATAGGAACCTGAAAGAAAAGAATATTCCTCTCCTAACTTACGATACCCTCCCGCGACCCGCTCCGCCATAGAAGAGAAGTTTCCCATTGACGTATAGCCTTCCTCGTCACGTGGAACGTATTTTGAATATTCATTGGCTTTTTCAAGCATACTCGCGGTTACCTCTTTAAGTTCCTCCACAGAGGCGGGACGCACGTTAAGCTCAAGTTTTGAGGACAAGGGCGTGCAGAAATAGTTCGCCCCGAACATAGCCATGAACAGGAGGGCGACAAATGAGGCAAATATTGCTACGTTTGATAAAAGCCTGAATAGACGGGAGAAAAACGCACCGTTTGTTATAATTTTGAACACTACCACCACAATGTACACCGCAAACACTGTCAGAACAATAATAACAAGCACCTCGGCTACGGTAAAGGGAATATATGAACAGGCTCCGGAGAGAAAAAGCGCCATAATCTTCGTGATTTCAGTATAATTGTCAGCTCTCTGCGCATTCTTCAAGAACATGACATACGTCATGCCACAGACTATGGCGAGGATTATCGCCAAGGTAAAGCGTATTATCGTTCCCGTTGCCAGGAAAGATACCTGGGGATTCCTTTTCATGCGCTTCCTTCTCCAATCGGTGTTTTGTTTCTTTTATTATATCATATCGGTATAATATTGTAAACAGATTCCACATTTTAAAATTATGTTCCCGTCCCTTTCAAATAGACAGAAAAACGGAGGAAAACAGAGAAAAACAGAGTACGCAAAATTTAAATTAATTTTTTTGAAAAAGCACTTGACAAATAGCTTGCTTTGTGGTTTAATATATAGCGTTGCCGCTAATAACGGCTTATTTCCTTGTTTATCAACTATTTTACAGATATTTATCGGAGGGAAAAGAATGTCAACATTTATGGCAAACGCAGAGACTGTCAAGCGTTCCTGGTATATCCTTGACGCAGCCGGAAAGCCTCTGGGAAGAACCGCCGCCACAGCAGCTCACCTGCTTCGCGGCAAGCACAAAGCTGATTTTACTCCTCACGCCGACTGCGGTGATTTCGTTATTATAATCAACACCGACAAGGCTATCCTCACCGGCAGGAAGATGGAGCAGAAGCTATATCGCACACATTCCGGATATCCCGGAGGACTCAAGGAAACAAAATATCGTCTACTAATGGAGAGCAAATCCGACTTTGCAATGAAGCTTTCGGTTCGTGGGATGCTTCCTTCAAACCATCTTGGCAGAACTGCTCTTTCAAGGCTCAAGCTTTTCAAGGGCAATGAGCATTGCCACGCCGCACAAAAGCCCGAACCCTGGACAGTAGGTTAAATGAAGGAGGGTATAGAGTAAATGTATAAAAGCAAGAAACTTTACTTCTACGGCACAGGCCGCAGGAAGAGCTCCGTTGCCAGAGTCAGACTTTTTCCGAACGGAACAGGCAACATCACCATAAACAACAGAGATATCGAAAACTACTTTGGTCTCGATACGCTTAAGCTCATCGTCCGCCAGCCTCTCGTCGCTACCGATACAGTCGGCAAGTTCGATCTTGAGGTCAAGGTCGTAGGCGGCGGCTTTACCGGACAGGCCGGCGCCATCCGCCACGGTCTTTCCAGAGCTCTTCTCCAGGTTAACGAGGAATACAGACCCATACTCAAGAAGGCAGGCTTCCTCACACGTGATCCGAGAATGAAGGAGCGTAAGAAGTACGGCCTCAAGGCTGCCCGTCGTGCGCCTCAGTTCTCAAAGAGATAATTTGTTCAGAAAGACCCTGAAATCGCCGAGATTTCGGGGTTTTTACTATGTCAGAGTTTTGACAAGGCCTATCTGTAAGAGTAGGTAAATTTAGAGGCTAAAATGAGCTTTGGAAAATAGTGATGGATTAAACTGTCCTACCCCCATTAATTATAACAGGGGCAGGACAGATATTTTCAATATGAAAATACTTAATTGAGCTATTGTTTATATTTGAAAATTAGTATATAATGAAAGCAATATTATATACTAGCAGGAGTGATTTTATGAACGGCAGTGACTATATCTCTATTGTAACCGAAACGATTGATAACGCATGGAATAGTCAGGCTGACGAGATAGCAAAAGCCTCGTCTGAGATTGCGGCGGCGATAATTCGGAAAAACAATGTCTTTGTGTTCGGCTGCTCGCACGCCGGCATTATTGCTGAAGAAGTGTTTTACCGCACCGGCGGACTTGCTGTTATAAATCCGATATTCTTCCCGGGTTTCATGCTTAATACGCGGCCTATCACCATGACTTCAGCTCTTGAACGTGTTCCCGGTCTGGGTAAGATTATTTTTGAGAAGAATAATATCGGACATGGTGACTGCCTTATTATTCACTCGGTTTCGGGACGCAATACCGTACCGGTGGATATGGCTCTTGAGGCGCGCAGAAACGGCGTGAAAACGATCTGCATAACAAACCTTTCATATTCAAATGCAGTTGATTCGAGACATCCGGACGGCAAACGCTTGTTTGAGGTCTGCGATATTGTAATTGACAACAAAGGAGTGATCGGCGACGCGGCGATTACGATCGACGGACTGCCGGAAAAAATCGGTCCGACTTCTACCACCGTTGGTACTGCGCTGATAAACGGTATCGTTATTGAAGCGGTCAATCTAATGATAAGCGAAGGTATTGTGCCTCCCGTACTCATGAGCGCTAACCTTGACGGCGGCGATCGCCACAATGAGAAAATTTTCGAGGAATACCGCAACAATATCTTTTATATGTAACTGATATGAAAAAATATCTTGCGCTTGACGCCGGTGGAACAAAGGTGGCTGCGATATTATATGACGAGTATTATCGTATCATCCGAACCGCAAAAAGCGGCAGTCTGAGAGAAAATACGACCTCCGGCGATCTGATTGAAAAGCATATTTCAGAAATTATTACCGCGTTGGAACTCACAACCAGTGATCGTATAGAAAAAATATCCGGCGTCTGTGAAGACAGCCTGATAGAAAGAATACAAAGCCGCTGCGATGTCGGCGAGCTTTCTATGACCGGCGAATTACAAATGGGACTATACGCCGCGAATATATTCGGAGATGGTTTGTTGGCGTTATCCGGTACAGGCGCGACTCTTTTCGGACAATATCAGGGCAGGCGTTTTGGTACAGGCGGCTATGGAGCTTCGGTATCCGATGAAGGTTCCGGTTACTGGACGGCACGCCAAGCTTTCCTTGCCGCGATTGCCGACAATGAGGAAAGAGGACCGAGAACTATACTTACCGATCTTATTGCAGGTCACTTTGGATTTGATCGCGGCAATCTTGGCAGCGCTATATTTTCTATATACGATCAAAATAGACTTTCCCCGATTGCGTGCGTCGCAAAATGCGCTCCCCTTGTG
>JAAZBA010000045.1 GCA_012514045.1 Clostridiales bacterium
ATTTCCACGATCTATCTGAACTCCATGATCTCCTCAGCTCCTCCTATGGAATATTATGAAGAACCTGAGGAAGAAACCGGCGGCTCGTTCTTCGGAGGACTGCTTTCAGGCTTCGGTAAAATAATATTTATTATTGTAATTATTCTTCTTGTAGTGATACTGAGCTCCGGAAGACGCGGAGGTATAAGGAGGGTTCGACCTTTCATAATGCCTCCTCCTCCCTTTGGCCGTATGTATCGTCGACCGCCCATGGGAGGGTTTAACCATAGAACACGTCCGGCAGGCTTTACCGGAGGCTCAAGACCTTCCGGCAGAGGCGGATTTTCCGGTCCCAGGAGCGGTGGAGGCGGTGCATCCAGAGGCGGCGGAGCAGGGAGACGTTAGAAAAACGAGCGTACCGAAAACCGGTGCGCTCTGATTATAATAAGGAGAAAATCGATAAAATGAAAGTCGAGAGACTGAGAAAAGAGAACTACGAAGAGCTTTTGGACTTCATCAACATGGTGTTTTCCCAAGATCTTATCAGAGTGCACTTTGCTGAGGACTTATCTTATCTGTTCGCAGAGGATGATGAGCACATGAGAAACCAGTTCGCACTAAGGGACGAAACGGGACGAATCCGCTGCGCCATAGGCTCAATTCCCTATACCTATGTTGTGGGAGACGAAAGGTTTAATGTCCGCACAGTAACAAATGTGGCAACCCACTATAGACATACTGGTAAGGGATACATGAGAACCGTGATGAATGCGGTGATCGAGGAAATGGTAAAGGAAGATGTAGACTTTGCCATACTGTCAGGTCACAGGGAAAGATACCGATTCTTTGGTTTTGAGGCGGCGGGAGTGTGTCAGAGCGCGAACTATATTGCCCACAACGCCGCAAATCGAAAGAAACTGGGTGAAATTGCGGATTTTACATTCAGGGAAGTGAATCAGGAGGACACGGAGACAATCCGCCGCTGCACAGAGCTATATAACCGCGAAGTACAGCGTATTGAAAGACCTGAAGATCAGTTTATAGCATACGGCGCTATATGGCGGGGAAAGGTATTCGCTGTGCTTGACAGCAAAGGAAAATTCTGCGGTTATCTGAACTACTGCGACCGCTGGGGAGGGGACATGAGGGAACTCTATCTGTACAACCCGTCATTAACGCCCCGGGTTATAGCTTCATTCATGAATTTTACCGGCAGAGAATCTGTTACATTGACCTACTCTCCCTTCGACAAAGAGAATGTCCGTGTGATTCAGGACACGGCAGAGACACTCCACACCTCCCAGACCTGTAGGATGAAGCTTTTTAAGCCTGAGAGACTGACAGCTGCCTGTCTTAATGCCAAACTCAAAGCGGGAGTTTATATGCCGGAGGGTGAAATCATCATCGGATGCGTATTCGGCAATCTTCGTACTAAAAACAATGGCGTTTTCACCGCGGAGCTGACAGGCGAAGCTCCGGCGTTTACTGCTTCGGGATATGAAATCTATTCCCTTCTGTTCGGCCCCTGTAGCCAGTCGATACCCGTATGGTCTAAGGAGCTTGCTGAGCTCAGCCCCTGGTTCCCTGCGCCATTCCACATAAACCCCACTGACAGATATTAAGGAGGAAAAAATATGGATAGAAACACAGGATGGAAACAACCTTTTACAAATAAGCGCTATCTTCACCCTCCCTTTGCGGAGAATATGTTTACCATGTGGCCTGATTTGAAGGTCATATGCGGTGACATAATAGAACAGGGAAGACTGTATATTTCCTCGGGATTTCGCATACTAACAGGTGATGAGCTTGAATCTCCGGATTTCAAAAACGTGGAATATGTAACACGTCCAGACGGCATACCTGTTCATGTGCTGTATCAGAACATGGGTGATTACACCATAAAAATGGAGTCCTTCTGTAGTATTGAGAGAGTACCCACAAGTTACACGGAGTTTACCGTCAGGAACAACAGGGAAGAGACTATTCAGGTAAAGCTGGGATTCCTCCCGAGAACAGGGAGAGAAGATCACCTTGTGGGTCTTGAAGTTGATGGATACGCAAGCTACAACTCAAACGTCCACAATTGGGGATTTCTGCCTACCTCCTGGAGACAGAGCGGTTATCTTCTGACCGACGATGAGTACAGCATTCTCTTTGATGGCTTTAAGGGCTTTGACACAAGGTGGCAAGGCGACGAAAAGGGGCTTGTATGGTATAAGCGCCGCCTGCTTATCCTTGAGGGAAGCTTCAAAGCGGGAGAGAGCAAGACCTTCCGCTGCGCTTTCTGCCATGGTGAGATATTGCCCTTTGACTACGAAGATGAAAAGAAAAAGACCATATCCTTCTGGCAGAAGGAGCTTACAAGGCTTACGAAAGTTCCCGGCGGCGATGAGTACGCTCCTCTTGTTAAAAACCTGGTGTGTCAGTGTCTCCAGATGTTCGCTTATCCCATAGGCAAGGATTATGTCCTTCCCAGACAGGGAGGCTTACAGAGGCTTATCTGGCCTGTAGAAGGCATTGAATTTCTTATGGCGCTGGATAGACTGGGAGACTTCAGGGATTACACAGACACGGCATACGAGACATATTTCTTTACGCTTCAGTGCTCGGAAGGGGAGGATGACGGAGCGGTGCAGAATCTCAGCGGACAGCGCTGGGGAAGTATTACCGGCGGCTCCTGCTGGGGTTGCGCCCGCCATGCTTTGTATCTTGACTCTAAAGAAGCATTTTCTAAGTATAAGGAGCATATGTATCGCGCTTTCAAGTGGATGGAGCGCAAGAGGAGCGAAACCAAGGACAATGAAAGCGGCAGAGGACTGTTCCCCGCCATGAAGTCCTGTGACTGGCCGGGAGAATATCAAAGCTGGTGCCTTACAGACGCGGTAAGTCTTATGGGTTACTGCGCCATGGCAGAAGCCTTCCGCTACTTCGGAGACGAAAGAGCAAAGGAGATTGAAGACAGCTATAATGATTATATGGCTTCAATGAAGGCTGCGCTCAGGGGTGAGGCAGAAAAGAACACCTTTGAGGATGAAATCCTTTTGACAAACAAGGTGGGAGTCAAGATGACCGATCCTCCCACAGGAGCGTATTTTGTAGACGGCCCCAGTTCCCTTATCAGAGCGGGAGTCATTGAGCCTTGCGGAGAGATTGCGAAACTCGTGGAGAACTACTATCACAACAGAGGTATGATGAAAAACGGACTGACTGGGCTGATGAACGATGGGCTTATTTTCCAAGGCCATAACGCCGACCCATGGGCAGGTCATACCTGGTACGTTGGCTACGGTGATATGAACTGGTTCTACAATTGGCTTTGGGGCGGAGAACGGGAAAAGGCTAAAGAGACTCTTTTCGCCCAGTTCAAATACGGCATGTCAAAGGAATTCTATCTTCTTG
>JAAZBA010000169.1 GCA_012514045.1 Clostridiales bacterium
CAGACAAATAATTCTCAAACCTTTTCGCTTCTTCAATCAAAGCCGGAGAATATTTCTTCAAAAGCTCCTCTTCCTTTTCTTTCGCAATAATGGATGTTCCCTCCAGGCCAATCCATTTTGTTACAATTACGTCCTGGCCTGCTCTGGCTCCGGCAGTTGTAATATAAGCATTCTTCTTTACTTTACCGACTCCGGTAACAGTAATAATCGGCTGGTTAACTGCCTTTGTAATTTCTGTATGCCCTCCGATTGTTTGAATGTTCAGACTTGCACATGTCTCCTCGACCTGCCTCATCATATGTCTCAAATCCTGCTCCTCTGCCGACTCCGGCAACAGGACACTCAGCATAATGCCTATTACTTCTGCTCCTGATGATGCAATATCATTTGCAGTCACGTGAACTGCCAGAGATCCTATGTCATGGACTGTCCCTGTAATCGGATCCGTTGACATGACAAAAACCTCGTCGGCAGCAAGCTCTATTACCGCGCAATCTTCTCCTACGCCTGCTCCAACAAGGATTTCTTCTCGTTTTGTCTTTATTTGTTTTATAATAGAACGTTTTAAAACACTTTCAGGTACTTTTCCTATTTTCATGTTTATATCCATTCCTGTGAGTTCTGTTTCATCTTACATCGGTTCATTGTGGCGGTGGCGCTGTCGCCGCTGCGGCGGCTGCTGCCGCTGCCGAATTCAATGATGAAATTATACCCTTACAATAATCAATACTATTCGTTGCAATTGCCGCCTGAATCGCTGCCGCAATATTCGGATCTGACGTAGCGGTTCCTACCGTAGCGGTTCTGGGTGCCATTGTATAGGTACTCTTATTAATTGCTGTCCGCTCTGTCTCTGTTCCGTCTACAGTGACTACCTTCCACAACTTACCTACGTATCCGATATGTGCAGACTGCACATCAATATAGCCTACCGGCTGTGCCGCATCTGCGATAATACGATCCGCCTCCGGCTCCGTTCTGCTGAGTTCCTCGCTTTCAAATGAAATCGAACGATTAGACGGTCTCGTTTCTATGCCGTATATATTAAAGGTCACTTTTTTATCGTCTGTTGTATATCCCTCAATATAAATAGGATATTCCAAATTATTAACAAATTTTAAGTCTTTGCTGGTGCCTGATATGGCAGCATCTGAAGACAGCTTTACATAGCTGACGATCATGGAATGATTGAAACGCTCCGTTACCTCCAGTTCCGCTCTCAACACCGCATTATATAAAGTAGAAGACACCTGGCAGATGCCGCCTCCCAGGCTCTCGACAACCAGCCCGTTCAAATAGGAACCCGCCATATAATATCCGTTTTCTTCAGTAAATGGGTTTACCGCATCATAAGCCGAAAATTCTTCTCCCGGATAAAGCACCCTTCCGTCAATCAGTCGGGTACCGTTTCTGACATTTTCGCTTCTTGCTTTGCCTGAGGAAGAAAAGCTCGTAGTATAAGTACCCAGTACATCCTTTACTCGTTCCAGTTCTTCCGTCTTTCCTTTTGGCTCATCTATATCGACTACAAGTGCGACCGTTGTCGGCTCCTTGTTCCATTCATTTTCCAGCCGATTAATAATAGTGCTTACCGAAGCTGCCACATTGACTATATGACCTGTCTGTCCCGGAACAACCGTAAATCCATTTGAATCTTTTGACAAAGTCGCATCTATTGCTTCGACATTATCTTCCTCACCGCAAGCAGTAACGAGCGCTTCAACTGCTGCGCTGTCGAATCCGAGTTCTAAAGAATATATTTTGTTTTCGTGTTCCAGATCTTTCAGTGCCTTATACCGATTAATCAGGTTTCCTTCTTTTCCGAGGCCGACCGCTTCTGCAACGACGCCCTGGTTGGTCCAGTTAAGACCCATATCACCTGCTGTAACAATTCTGTTCTCACTTATAGAGGTAATCGTAATTTCTGTTGTCTTCAGCTTCTCCACATATTGCTCAACCGCAACAGTTGCTTCCTCATAAGACAACCCGGACAAATCGACATCATCAATAAAAACTCCCTCACTGATAGTTCCGTCGGGAATAACATCCGGTACGCTTGATACCGGCAGCGCCGCATTAGGCTCTTCGGAATTCACCATATTGGCGCCTCCCGTTATGTTAATATTGACTTCTCCTTTTACGCTGTCCGTCATTGATAAACACAAAAAAACTGTAATCAATAATGTCGCAGCCGGTCGAAAAAACGTTTTGATTCTCATCGATAAAACTCCTCTTTGTACTCTTACGCTAATTGTAGCACAATTGTTCTGTGTTTCTCAACATCAATATCTACCAATATGTTTGACAGAATCATAATAATTATGATACAAAATAAATAAGCGTCGGAATGATCATGGCAAGAACAAGAATGATGATAATAATACTGGAAATTATTTTTTTTGTTTTACTGTTATTAAAATTCATCTTTTTCACCTCTTTTTCGTCGCAGAAAGGATTTTTTATGAAA
>JAAZBA010000142.1 GCA_012514045.1 Clostridiales bacterium
AGATGAGCACTCCATGCATCTGATGCGGGCAGAGGTTCCCGGTCCCCAGGTTGGCAAGCTTGTACCGAGAATTAAAAACACAGCAATGATCCTCTACGGACTCTACATAGTGCTTACGATAATTGAAATCCTGTTGCTGCTTCTGGGGGGCATGAGCTTCTTTGACAGTGTGGTAAACTCATTTGCCACCGCGGGTACAGGAGGCTTCTCTATCAGGAATGCTTCAATAGCCGCCTATGACAGTGTTTATGCCGAGATTGTTATGACGGTGTTCATGGCACTTTTCGGGATAAACTTTAATCTGATGTTTTTCCTTGCTATAGGAAGATTTAAGGATGCAATTAAAAGCGAGGAACTCAGGGTATATATTGGAATAATAGCAGCGGCAACAATCCTTATCACATTGAATATCCTTCCTCTTTACGACTCCTTTGGTCAGGCGCTTCGGTATTCCTCATTCCAGGTAAGCTCAGTTATAACAACTACGGGCTTTATCACTGCCAACTACGAGTTGTGGCCTCAATTTTCGCAGATTATCCTGCTCATCGTAATGTTCATAGGCGCCTGCGCCGGCTCCACCGGCGGAGGTTTGAAAATCTCGAGAATAATTATCATGGTCAAATCCATGTTAAGGGAAATAATGGGACTGTCCCATAGAAGATTGATCAAGAACGTGCGTTTCGAGGGAAAAACTGTGGATGAGGAGGTCGTAAGGGGCGTAAACACCTATTTCACAATCTATTGCATTTTGTTTATCCTTTTTGTGTTGGTTGTGTCTCTTGACGGTTTTGACTTTAAGACAACGGTGTCCTCGGTTATAACCTGTATAAATAACGTAGGTCCCGGCCTTGGAATAGTGGGACCCGTGGGTAATTTCTCCCGATTTTCAGGCTTCAACAAACTCGTCCTGTCATTGGCAATGCTTACAGGCAGGCTTGAGATATTTCCGATAATCATGCTTTTCACCCCCTCCGTATGGAAAGGGCTTATTAAAGTCAACAGACAGCATAACAGCAATAACAAAACCAATATGATATAAAAAGGAGCAAAAGAGATGCCAAAGCTTGATACCATCATCAAAGCCGTTGAATCGGCAAGAGAAATTACCTTTGCGGCGGAGCGTTACATCTGGCGGAATCCCGAAACAGGCTGGAAAGAGGTAAAAACAAACAAGTACCTGGCGGAGCGTTTTGAGGAGTTGGGCTATGAGCTGACATACGCAGAAAACACTACAGGCTTTTACACATATCTTGATACGGGAAAACCAGGTCCCTGCGTGCTTGTAATGGCTGAGCTTGACAGTGTGATATGCCCCTCCCATCCCGAATCGAACCCGGAAACGGGCGCCGTCCATTCCTGCGGACACAATGCCCAGTGCGCCGCCATTCTTGCTGTGGCAAAGGCACTGAAGTGCGAGGAGGTTACAAAGGACCTTTGCGGTAAGATAAAGCTCATGGCGGTGCCTGCGGAGGAGCTGCTTGAGATAGGCTTCCGTCAGGAGCTGAGGGAAAAGGGAATAATAAAATACTATGGCGGCAAGGTTGAATTTATGTACAGAGGCTACATGGACGATGTCGATGTGGCAATAATGGTTCACACATCAGGGGGCTCCGATAAGAATTTCCGCTTCACCAAAGGCTCAAACGGCTGCATGACAAAGAATTTTGCCTTTATAGGCAAGGCAGCCCACGCGGGAGGCAGTCCTCAGAACGGTATAAACGCCCTGTACGCCGCTAACCTCGCCATGAACGCCGCAAACTCTCTTCGTGAAACCTTCCCCGACAACGACCATATCCGTTTCCACCCTATTATCATGAACGGCGGCGGAGCTGTAAATGTTATCCCCGAGCGCATTGAGATGGAGAGCTATGTGAGAGGCGCCACGATGGAATCGTTCACAAGGGAGAACAAGAAACTCAACCGCGCCCTTGCGGGAGCCGCTGCCTCCATGGGAGCGAAACTCCATATCACCGATGCCCCCGGGTATATGCCCCTTATAAACGAGGTCAACGCTAAGGCAGTCGCCGCAGAGCTGATGGTTGAGCTGGCAGGGGAAGAGAACTGCGAAATCACTGAAGTGTGGAACAACGGCTGCACTGATATGGGCGACGTGTCCTGTGTCATACCTTCAATACACCCCTACGCCTATGGAGCTGTGGGGACAGGTCACGGCAACAACTATTATATTGAGGATCCGGAGAGAGCCTGCATCATGTCCGCAAAGTTTCAGGTGGCGTTTATCAGCGAGCTTCTAAAAGACGGCGGAGC
>JAAZBA010000166.1 GCA_012514045.1 Clostridiales bacterium
CCATCCGTCAGCTTTCATCTCTATTTGTGCTGACGCTTTAGCGGCAGAATGGAGAATAATATGAAAAAAGCAGATATCGGACTTATAGGTCTTGCAGTCATGGGTGAAAACCTTGTTATGAACATGGAATCCAAGGGTTTTACCGTCGCAGTTTACAACCGTACAGCCGAGAAAGTTACAAATTTTGTAAACGGCCGCGCTAAGGGTAAGAACATTATTGGTACATATTCCATTGAAGAGCTTTGCGCCAATCTCGCGAAACCTCGCAAGATTATGATCATGGTTAAAGCCGGTCAGCCGGTTGACGATTTTATCGAAAGGATAATCCCCCACCTTGAGGAAGGCGATATCATCATTGATGGTGGCAACTCACATTTTCCCGATACAATCAGACGATGCAAATACGTTGAGAGCAAAGGTTTTCTCTACGTTGGTACAGGCGTATCCGGCGGGGAAGAGGGTGCGCTTAACGGTCCGAGCATTATGCCAGGTGGTTCCAATGCTGCATGGCAGTATGTAAAGCCCATATTCCAAGCTATCAGCGCTAAGGTTGAAGATGGCTCGCCCTGTTGTGACTGGGTTGGCGAAGATGGTGCTGGTCACTTTGTAAAAATGGTGCATAATGGCATCGAATACGGTGATATGCAGCTTATATGCGAAGCCTATCATATTATGCGCGACTATCTCGGAATGTCTTCCGATGAGATGCACGAGGTATTCAAAGCATGGAATAAGGTAGAACTTGACAGCTATCTCATAGAGATAACACGTGATATTCTCGCCTACAAAGATGAGGACGGATTTCCCATTGTTGATAAAATCCTTGACACAGCCGGACAGAAAGGTACTGGCAAATGGACTGCCATCACCGCTCTGGACGAAGGTGTGCCTTTAACCCTTATCGGTGAAGCGGTATTTTCCCGTTTCCTCTCTGCTATTAAGGAAGAACGCGTAACTGCATCGAAAGTTCTCACAGGTCCCACCCCGAAGTTTGAAGGTGACAGAGCTGCTTTCATCGAGGATATACGTAAGGCTCTCTTCGCATCTAAAATCGTTTCCTATGCCCAGGGCTACACTCTTATGCGTGCCGCTGCCACAACATACGGTTGGCACTTAAACTACGGTGGAATCGCTCTTATGTGGCGCGGCGGCTGTATCATCCGCAGTGTATTTCTTGGAGATATCAAGAAAGCTTTTGACAACAACCCCGGGTTAACAAACCTTCTTCTTGACCCATATTTCAAGAACATAATCGATAACGCTCAGGACAGTTGGAGAAAGGTATGTTCCGCTGCTCTATCCAATGGCATACCCGTACCGGCTTTCACAGCAGCGCTCTGCTACTACGATGGCTTCCGCAGCGAAAAGCTCCCGGCAAATCTTCTTCAGGCTCAGAGAGACTATTTTGGAGCCCACACCTATGAGCGTATAGACGCGCCGAGAGGTCAGTTCTTCCATACAAATTGGACAGGTCGCGGCGGAAACACGGCTGCTTCTACATACGTTGTCTGATAATCCTATTCTGTGTTCAGGCGAATGCTATAGCATTCGCCTGAAACCGTACACCACAAGGAGAAAAAAATGATCAATATTATTAAAACCTCAAAGAAAGGCTTGTCGGATAACGAGCTTTACGGCGCCCTTACGGAAGCCGTCTCCGATTGCCGTGAAAACCTTAAAAAGGTTCTTCTTATCCCCCCTGACTACACGAGATACTACTCAGGAGCCGGGAAAATTACAGCTTTTTACTATAAGCTCCTCAAGGACACCTGTCAGGTTGATGTACTTCCTGCTCTCGGTACGCATTTCCCTATGACCGAAGAAGAGTGCGAAGACTTTTTCGAGGGTGAAATTCCCTTTGAACGTCTTATTGTTCACAACTGGAAGACAGACGTTGTCAAGATAGGTGAGGTTCCCGCGGATTATATAAATCAGATTTCTGAAGGTCTTGTAAACAACGCCATAGATGTTGAGGTCAACAAGGTAATTCTTGACAAGTCATACGATCTCATTCTCTCTATTGGTCAGGTAGTGCCTCACGAAGTAGTAGGTATGGCAAACCATAACAAGAATATTTTCGTTGGCTGCGGCGGCAACTCCATGATAAATAATTCCCATATGCTGGGTGCTTTCTATGGTATGGAGAGAATAATGGGCAAAGATCATTCCCCTGTTCGAAAAGTATTTGATTACGCCGAAGAAAAATTCCTGATGGATGCTCCTATTTTTTATGTCCTCACTGTCACAACCCAAACCGCCGGCAAGGTCAACATCCACGGATTGTTTATCGGACGTGAACGCAAATATTTTGAAGAGGCTGTTAAGCTCAGCCAACAGACAAATCTAGAGTTTGTTGATGATCCCTTCAAGAAGGTGGTGGTCTACCTTGAGCCAAAAGAATTCAGAAGCACATGGCTCGGCAACAAGGCAGTCTACCGCACACGTATGGCTATTGCCGACGGTGGTGAGCTTATTATTCTTGCTCCCGGTATACGTCAGTTTGGCGAGGATCCGGTAAATGATGAGCTTATCCGTAAGTATGGATATGTGGGACGTGTGAATGTCTTGAAGCTTTGTGAGGAAAACGATGACCTCAAGAACAATCTCTCAGTTGCAGCTCACCTTATCCACGGTTCCTCCGATGATAGGTTTTCTATAACCTATTGTACAAAGCTCATATCAGAATATGAGGTCAGAGGCGCAGCCTTCAATTATATGCCCTATGACGAAGCTGTGAAGCTATATGATCCTGAAAAGCTCATCGATGGCTACAATACACTCCCTAACGGAGAAAAAATATATTATATTTCCAATCCCGCCCTTGGTCTATGGGCAGACAAAAATCTATTTTAACTGAAAGGTCTGAATACTATGGCTAAGAAATGCTTTAACTTTAAGGTTGATAAACTTACCGTAAAGGTTTATGATTCCAGAGAAGAAATGGGTGCCTACGCCGCTGCTGAGGCTGCCGCTGCTCTCAAGAAGGTTCTTGCCGAAAAGAAAACAATCAAGACAATATTTGCCGCTGCTCCTTCGCAAAATGAGTTCCTGGCTTCCCTTATAGCCGATAAGGATATTGACTGGACACGTATTGAGGCTTATCATATGGACGAGTACATCGGACTGGATCCTGCCGCTCCTCAGGCATTCGGCAACTTCCTCAGAGATAAAATATTTGGTCTTGTTCCTTTCAAAGCCGTGCACTATATCAATGGCAATGTTGAGTGTATTGATTGTGAGTGTAAGCGATACGCTGAGCTCATTGAAGATGGCGTTGATATAGTCTTCATGGGCATCGGAGAAAACGGTCATATAGCTTTTAACGATCCTCCTGTGGCAGATTTTAATGATCCAAAACTCGTAAAGGTTGTTGAGCTGGACGCTAAATGCCGCCAACAGCAAGTCAATGACGGTTGCTTTGCTTCCATTGATCTGGTTCCCACCCATGCTCTTACTCTTACCATTCCGGCTCTTTTCTCCGGCAAGCAACTGTTCTGTATAGTACCTGCTCCAACAAAAGCAGACGCTGTGAAGGCTACACTTCAGGGTCCAATCAATGAGACCTGTCCCGCCAGCATCCTTCGCCGCCACGACAACGCTACACTCTATCTTGATAATGACAGTTCCTCAAAGCTGTAATGAAGAACGTTCAGGCTTACCATAAAAGGGTAAGCCTGATTTTTTATTACGAGAATAGGAAATATATTATGGATTATATTGATATACAAACAAGAAATCACGGAAATTATTCCGTCTACCGTATCCCCGGAATTGTAACAACTAATTTGGGCGCCATCATTGTGACATATGAATGCCGGTTGACTACACATGACTGGGATTCAAGGGCGATCTCCGTACAAAGAAGCATTGACGGAGGTAACAGTTGGAGCGAGCCGTATATTGTTGTAAAAACCGATGATGTGTTAGTAAACAATCCAGTGCTTTTGTCCTGCCGTGACGGCAGAGTTATTCTATTCTACTCTTATGATTACGCTTCTCTTCACATGAAGATAAGCCACGATGATGGTATAAGCTTTGGAAAGGAAATTGACATATCTGCTGCTCTTGAAGATATAAGAGAACAATTTGATTTCAATGTATGCGCCGCCGGTCCAGGTCACGGCATTGAAATGTCAGACGGTACACTTGTTTTGCCTATTTGGTTGGCAAACGGCGCAGAATATGAGTATAATGGTATTCCGATTCGTCGTCATATGCCCTCTGTCTGTACCATTATAACAAGCCGGGACGGAGGAGACACATTTTATGCCGGTGAAGTTATCCACGATGATAATATTGTCAAAAACGCAAACGAAACCACTGTAGCTGAGCTGTCGGATGGAAGCCTTATGCTCAATATCAGATCTATTATTCCTCAGAAACGAAGGGTCAGCGTCGTTTCCAGGGATAACGGCAAAAGCTTCTCAAAACCTGTGCTTGAGGAATCTCTCATCTGCCCGATTTGCTACGGCAGCATCTTATCCATTCAAAAGAACCTTCTTGCCTTTTGCAACTGCGCAGATATCGAGGAAAGAAAAAACCTGACTGTTAAATTCTCACGGGACGACGGAAAAACATGGGACGAAGGAATACATATCTACGACAAAGCTGGGTACAGCGACATAGCTGTCTCACAGAACGGCAGATACCTTTATATTTTCTTTGAGCGAGACAATCTCTCGGCTCTTACGTTTACCCAACTTGAACTTTAATTAAAATTTTAGGAGACACGGCGAAATAAAATTGCTGTGCCTCCTGTTTTTTGATCAATTCCAGATTTTAATTGCTTCCCGCAAAGGTCTGCGCCCAGTAGTGAATGCCCTTGCTATCTATATAGTGACTTATACCAACACGATCAAACCTGGACTCCAGAATGTTTTCTCTGTGACCTTCAGAACCCATCCAGGCTTCAACAACTTCCTGAGGATCGGAATAACCCATAGCAAGATTCTCTCCCGCTATTGTATAGGATACCCCCTCCATTAGCACCGTGTGCCACTCTTCCCCGGTAGGTCTTATATGATCAAATCTACTCTTTAATTCTTTCACTCGTATCTCCGCTGCCTTTTTCAAAGATTCTTCCTTGTACAGCAGAGGGAGACCATTTTCTTCTCTCAACTCGTTCATTATCGTCAGTACTGTATCCTCAGGGGATATGGCTATATCCGTGGAAGGGTTTATCTGTGTGTTATCGTCGTTTGCATCGTCCTTTGTATATAGTTTAACAAAGCTATTCTGATCGTCCCATACCACCTTATAATCATTAAATTCAGCTATAGCCCGGACAGGCAGATATGTTGTTCCGTTATAAAGAAGCACGTCCACAACGTTATTATTAATGTCAGTTGGAATCATCTCCCTGTCATCGATAAAGATTCGCACCCCTGTTGTAACATTTATTAACTTTTCATATGTGACAGCAATAGCGTCCGAGGACACAAATATTACACACAGCATCAACGCCGCACCAAGGAGCACATATTTAAGCTTTTCAATCATTTTCATATCAGAGATCCTTCCAATCTATATGGTTGCTGTTTTTCTTTTTTATCGCCAATGATTTCTTTCGTCTTTTACGAACGAAAATGTTGTATGTTCTCAGACATATCGATGCAACTATTAGTACAACCATAATAGTTGCAACAACAATCGCTATAACCGTTCCCGCAACATGTTTTTCCTCTGTTTCTTCAGCAGGTTTCATGATTAACGTTGTCTCTTTGTTTTTTTTCTCGATCTCTATTTCAGGTGACAGCGTTAATACTTCTTCTTTTTTGTTATCGCTTATGGTAATTATTGTGCCGGTCTTGTCTATAAGCATAAACTCTCCGTCTTTACTTACGACAGCGAGTCCGTCAGAAAAGCTAGACACGAATTCATATTCACATGGAATGATCTGAGCGCCTGTTTTGTCAATATATCCCCAGAGATTATCCGAGTAAACCGCAGCAAGCTCATCTGAGAATTCCTGCGCATCAAGAAGTGTCGGCTCTATGACATTTTCTCCGAGTTTATTTATAAAGCCGTATTTTTCGATTCCATAACCATCTGCCCGGGACGTTGCCACCATCGCCATTCCGTTAGAGAAAGGCCATATATAGTCCCACGTCGTATCTATAACAAGCATTCCGCTATAGTCGGCAAATCCCCATTTATCTTCCTTACAAACTCCCACAAGTCCCTCGGAGGGTAGTTCCACATCGCTCCACTCGCACTTGATGACCGGCTCGCCTTCAGAATCTATAAATCCCCATTTTCCGTCACGCTCAACCATAGCGATACCATCATGAAGTCCTGAATATACTCCCTCAGCGATAACGGTACCATCAGGAGAAATGAGAAGTCCTGTATAATCCTTGGTAACATATGCCCTTCCTGATTTGAATCTGTTTCCAAAGTCGTATATAAATGGAATTGCAACATTGCCCACGTAGTCTATATATCCGTATTTCCCATCCTTACATGCAGCTATGAGACCCTCCGAGGGCTTTCCCATTTCTTCATAGACACATTGAGCTACAATCTTACCCTTGGTATCGATCAGTCCATAAAGCTCTCCTTTTTTTACCACAGCTACATCATCTATAAATCCTCCGCCCTCATCAAAGTCAAGATTAAGCTTGATTTCTCCCTTCTGATCAATATACAGGAGTTTTCCATCTTTTTTAACGCATGCAAGACCCGATGAAAAGCTTTTAGCGTCATCAAATTTAATCGGTATGACAAGCCTTCCGGAGGTGTTGATATATCCCCATTTACCGCCAACACATACACTTACAAGCCCTTCGTTGAATATTGACATACCGGGGGAAGAATAAACGTTGTCAAAGTCATCTCTGTAATCGTAGTAGTAAGCGCCATCATAAAAGTGATAGTTCCCGACTGCGTCAAAGGAGGTTATTTCGATACCTTCTGCGGAAAAAGAAAAGGCAAGCAGCAAGAAAACAGAAA
>JAAZBA010000102.1 GCA_012514045.1 Clostridiales bacterium
AATTCGTAGACAAGCTGCCCGGCGATATTCCTTCCTTTGTAACTGAGCAAGCAAACAATATCCTTTCCGATATAAAAATTCCCACATCCGCTATAACCACAGTTACAAAGGGTATTACTAATTTTGCCTTTTCCCTTCCCTCTGCTCTTATCTTCATCATTGTGCTTCTTGTTTCTACTTACTTCATATCCTCTGACTACGATAGTACAAAGAAGTTTATAGCAACACAGATACCTGAGAAATTTCGAGAAGGTATTTCTCGTACCGCTCAACACCTTGTGAATACCCTAGGTAAGTGGCTCAAAGCTATGGGAATAATCGTCTTGATCACTTTTACAGAGCTCGCAATAGGATTATATCTTATCGGAATAGACTATGCAATTATTATTGCTATGATTATCGCTGTTATCGATGTACTACCAGTGCTAGGTGTAGGCACTGTGCTTATCCCCTGGAGTATTATAGGTTTTATTTCCGGAAACGTCTATATCGGCGTTTGTATTCTGGTGCTCTATATCGTTATCACGATTGTAAGAAATGTTTTAGAACCTAAGATTGTAGGTCACCAGATAGGGCTTCATCCGCTTGTGACACTTATAAGCATGTACGTTGGTCTACGTACTATTGGTTTTGCTGGCATGTTCCTCTTCCCCATTATTGCCATCACCCTTCAGAAACTACAAGAATGGGATTATATAAAAGTTTACAAAACTCAAAGCGATACCGTCTCCTCTGAGGAAAATGAAAGCGAAGATCCTCCTACCGAAGATTCTCCTACTGAAGATTCTCCTACTGAATAAGAATTAAAAAAGAAAACCGCGCTCTGCTTCTATCGAAACAGAGCGCATATGATTTATACTATGATTATTTAATCATACTGGCAACTTCGTCGGCAAAGTTGTCTTCACGCTTTGCAAGACCTTCACCTTTCTCGTAGCGGAAATATTTGACGACTTCAATAGAGCCACCGACTTCCTTGGCGATATTGGCAATTTGCTGTTTAACAGAAATCTTGTTTTCCTTGACAAATGCTTGCTCGACAAGGCAGTTCTCGGAGAAGAATTTACCGATACGACCCATAACAATCTTTTCGGCGACTTTCTCAGGCTTGCCTTCTTCAATTGTCTGAGCAAGAAGAATAGCCTTTTCCTTGTCAATAACATCTGCTGGAACAGATTCCTTGTTGAGCCACTGGGGATTCATAGCGGCAATCTGCATCGCAATATCCTTACCCAGTTCTGCTACTGTAGCGTTAGACTCCAAGCCTTCACTTACTTTAAGTGTCACAAGAACGCCGATCTTACCGCCCATATGAATGTAGACAACATTAACGATACCGGCGCCGGCTTCTACTCTCTCAAAACGGCGGATCTTAATGTTCTCACCGATTGTGAGTATCTTTTCCTGAAGCATGCTTGCAACTGTGAGCCCGCTGTCCAGATAATTGAGGTTGAGAAGCGCCTCAACATCGGTGGGCTTCTCAGTGAGGATTATCTTATTGAGATCGGCAACAAATGTACGGAAGGACTCATTCTTGGCAACGAAATCTGTTTCAGAATTAACTTCCAGAAGAGCAGCACCATATTCATCACATACATAAGCGTCAACGATACCTTCTGCTGCTATACGGCCGGCTTTCTTTGTGGCAGCAGCAAGGCCTTTCTCTCGAAGAAACTCTACTGCTTTATCAAAATCACCATTAGACTCTGTAAGAGCTTTTTTGCAATCCATCATCCCAACGCCTGTCATTTCACGAAGGTGCGCAACATCTTTAGCTGAAAATGCCATAGTTCAATCTCTCCTTTTAATATTTAATCACCGGATTACTCTTCTGTCTGTTCTTCCGTCTCTGCCTCAGCGGCTTCATTGGCTGCATCAATCTGCTCGCCCTGTCTTCCTTCGATGACGGCGTTAGCCATTGTCTGGCTTATGAGCCTGATGGCACGGATAGCGTCATCATTTCCGGGGATTACATAGTCAACTTCATCCGGGTCGCAGTTTGTATCAACAATAGCTACTACGGGGATACCCAGCTTGCGGGCTTCGGCAATGGCGTTTTTTTCCTTGCGGGGATCAA
>JAAZBA010000010.1 GCA_012514045.1 Clostridiales bacterium
ATTCAATTTGCAAGGTGCAATCTCTTCCTCGCCGCACAGTTCCGCAGAACCGATAGGCTCAGTGACTTTTTTAGTCTATCACATCTCTGCGCCTTTGTCAAGTGCTTTTTTCGCTTTTTCCTAAAAAAGTTTTCCAACACCAGACTCTCTACAGCCAGAGAGGACAAAATCGCCGCCTTTCTCAAGCGGCTCCGTTATTATATCACCATTCTCTACTCTTGTCAAGTGCTTTTATACGGTTTTTAAAGATTTTTTCTACGTTGTCAAATGATATGACCTATTGTAAATAAAATAAAAGAAGACAAAATGAATATGATGCTTGACATTCGTATACAAAGTTTGATATGATATGGTTTGCGGTTGCAGCCAGTGAGAGGCAGTATCTAAAATGAGTAAACAGAAATATTTTTCAATGTGCCCACTCAAATGAAAGGGATGAACATAGTAGTGGTCGAGAAAATTAAAACTCTGTTTGTAAAATATCGTGAGCAGATTATGTACCTGATTGTCGGCTTTGCGACAACCGCCATTAACTATATTGTGTATTTCCTGTTTGTAGACATTCTGGATATCCACTATATCACCGCAAATATCATCGCATGGATCATCGCCGTAAGCTTTGCTTATTTTGCCAACGGACGTTGGGTATACAATTCTACAACTAACAGAAGTGTCGGTGAGGCGGGGGCGTTTATTGTATCCCGCCTGTTTTCCTTGGGAATGGAGACATTGATTCTTTTTCTGATGGTGGACCTGGCCCATATAAACGAGCTGGTCTCCAAAATCATTGTAGCTGTTGTTATTGTGATCCTAAATTATCTCACCGGACTTCTGGTGTTTAAGCGAAAAAACTCATGAAAGGACTTATACTATGTTGTCAGTAATTGTCCCCTCATTTAATGAGGAACAGCTGATCACTCAGACAGCTGCGCGGCTTAAGAGCATCCTTCTGGACGCCGATATCCACTATGAGATCATCTTTGTGGATGACGGCTCGTCTGACGGCACGTGGGATAGGATCTGTCTCGCGAGTGAAGATAATGAAGCTGTGCGCGGTATCAGTTTTTCACGAAACTTCGGCAAGGATGCCGCCATTTTTGCCGGTTTGGAAGCGGCAAAAGGTGACTGCTGCGCGGTTATCGACTGTGACCTGCAGCATCCGCCTGAAAAGCTCCTCGAGATGTTCGCTCTTTGGCAGGATGGCTTCGAGGTCGTGAATGGCGCCAAGTCCAGCCGCGGGAAAGAGAAAAAGAGTCACTCTTTCGCTATAAAATGGTTCTACAACATGATGAGCAAAGCCGTGAAAATCGATATGACACGCGCTTCAGATTACAAACTGCTCGACAGGCGGGTCGTACAGACGCTCCTATCGTTACCCGAGAGGAAGCCGTTTTTCCGGGCTCTTGCAGTCTGGGTGGGTTTTCGCACCGCAGAGGTCGATTTCGACGTTGATGAGCGCAAGGCAGGAAGCTCACACTGGTCCACATTCTCCCTGTTTCGATACGCACTTTCAAATATTTCATCGTTTTCCGCTGCCCCCATGCAGATCGTGACATTGCTGGGATTTGTTATGCTCGCAGTTTTATTTATTTTAGGAATCCATACGCTTGTGCGGTGGTTTAGCGGCAATGCCGTAGAGGGGTTTACCACTGTCATCTTGCTTCAGCTGCTTATTGGAAGCATCCTTATGATCAGCATAGGTATCATCGGTTATTACATAGCGCAGATATTCACAGAGATAAAGGGCAGACCTCGGTACATTGTTACAAAGCACTGTGGGGGTCGCGATGAGTAAGTTTAAAATAATATGGTTGGTTTTTGCTTTAATGCTAAGCGGAAAGGAATCATAAGCATGGATAAAAAGAAGTATAAATTCAGTTTCCCCACTCCGTCTGATTGTCTGCATAGGCTGCTCGGGCGTGTTCCAAAGTATATATGGATCACATTTATTTCGGCTTGTGTCCTTGGTTTTGCGACCCATCTGTTTATGTTTGCAAACAAACTCCCGAATCACGACGACATCGGACACCTGTTCAGTGCGACCTATGGCACCGCCTCGGGTCGCTGGTTTTTGCCCACAATCTTGCGGCTGGACGGCAACTTTAGTATGCCGTGGCTGATAGGCACCCTCTCTGTCCTCATGCTGGCTTTTTCAGCCTGCTTTACAGTGTCTGTCATGCGCATCCGTTCGGCGCTTGGCTGCATTCTGACCGCTGCTGTTATGGTGACATTTCCGACGGTTGCGGCAACTTTTTCTTATATGTTTACCGCAGACGCCTATTTTCTCAGTCTGGCTCTTACCTGCGCTGCCGCGTATGTGACAGTCCGATGTCGCTGGGGCTTTGTTTTGGGCGCTGTCCTGGTGTCT
Organism: Clostridiales bacterium; assembly: GCA_012514045.1. Classification (GTDB taxonomy): domain Bacteria; phylum Bacillota; class Clostridia; order Oscillospirales; family QAMX01; genus JAAZBA01. Next base: position 2,369 of record JAAZBA010000010.1, read on the forward strand.
CTCTCCATGGGCATCTACCAGAGCTATTTTTCTGCAGCTGCAGTCCTTATGATAGGCGCGCTCATGTTTGAGACGCTGGATGGTGATAAGGATTTCCGCCGGCTGCTCGCTTTGGCACTGAAGTATATTCTGGCGCTTGGCGCCGGTATTGTGATATATTTCATTGTCGTGAAGATTTCCACCCTTTCCATAGACCTTGTAGATTACATGGGCATCTCTGATATGGGAAGTCTGTCTATCTCGAGCCTGCCTAAACAAATCGTAAGCGCGTATTTGAGTTACTATACATACTTCATCAATAACGATATAAACGCACACTTTGGCTTCCTCAAGTATTTATTTACTTTGACCGGCGCTTGCTCTGTGGGGCTTGGCATACATTTGCTGTTTCAGAAAAAGCTCGGGCTCTTGCGCACACTTCTTGTGATTGTGCTTGCGATTCTGTATCCGCTTGCGGGCAACATCATCTATGTGATGGTTGCCGCGAAAGTGCATAGCCTCATGGTGTACAGCATGTGCTTTCTGCTCATTGTCCCCATCGCTCTTATGGAGTACAGCCTGCAACTAAACCCTAATGGGAAGCGCAGCTGGGGATATATACTGCGCTCGCTTTGTAGTTGGGCGATTGTCATCTCTGTAACACTTACTTCCTATAGCTATTATATTTATAACAACAAAGCTTATCTAAAGCTGGAGTTATGCTATGAGCAGGCATACTGCTACTCAACCCGCTTGATCTCTGCCGTTGAGAGCACCGACGGATACAAGACCGGCATGCCGATTGCACTGGTCGGTTTTGCCTCAAATTACGTCAACCCCGATCCGACGCCGAGGCTTGACGAGGTAAAACTAACGGGGATCCTCGACATGGAGGAGTTTCTGACCTATTACGCCTATGGCTATTTTTTGAAGTTCTATTGCGGTTATGGCGGACCTGTCTATATGGGCAGTTCCGATGTCTCGAATACATTAAAACAGAAAGAAGCGGTAGTAGCCATGCCCATATACCCGACCGTGGGCAGCATTCAAATAATCGATAAATATGTTGTTGTCAAACTGAGCGAGTGAAGGCAAATTGTTTTCATTCTGCGTTGTCAAATAATATGAGCCATTGCGGATAGAATATATAGCATATAAAAATGAAACTTTGTGCCGGCTTTCCCTGTAATGGACATGGAGCTGCAGCGAATCAAAAATTCGCTGCAGCTCCGATTGCGTATAATCCCCCTCCGGGTCTGCGTGACGTATACTTGCGTCGGGTTTCCCCCCAGCACTGCTTGCAGTGCATAGGCTAAAGGGGTATTCCCTGCGCGCCCACTTAATTCCTATCAATTGTTTACTCCCAGGACTATTTTGAGAAATATGCGTTTTGATAGTACATGATCGTTTCCTTTATAAAACCCCGCAAATCGAAAAATCTTACAAAATTTCTTCAAAATTTTTGAGAACAGCAAATCATCAATATGATTTATCTTCTCCTTATACCCCTCACATACACCATCTCCGGCTGCAAATCGGGCGTCATCACCACAATATCCGCGTCCTTGCCGGGGTCAAGGCTTCCCTTATGCTTATCCTTACCGATGAGTTTCGCAGGAGTCAGGCTCATCATGCGGCTAACGTCGTCAATGGGGAGCCCTGCCTTCTGAACCGCTGTACGCAAAACCTTGTCCATGGTGACGATGCTCCCCGCATAGAAAGAGCGGTCCGGCAGCTTTGCAACTCCTCCTTCGATGATAACTCTGTTCTCCGGGCGGATATCCCCCAGATAGCTCTCTGTCACATCGATACCGGCGGCACGCATGGCGTCGGTAATGAAAATAACCTTATCCGGACCTTTCAGCTTATGGGCGAGGCGGATACACTCCGCCGCCACATGGCAGCCGTCGCCGATAAGCTCGCAGGTCATCTCGTCCATAAGATAGCAGGCTTCAATTATCCCGGCGTAAATAATCTGATTTATCTTCCTTACGCTGGGAGTGGAGCAGTACATATGCGTCACATGGCGATAACCGTGACGGCAGCCTTCGATAGCCTCGCTTGCAACGGCGTTGCTGTGGCCTATGGACAGCATGACGCCCAATTCCGAAAGTCTGTCTCCCATCACGTCCATATAGGGCACCTCGGGGGCGCCGGAGACCCTGACGATGATGTCTCCCGCCTCCTCTATAATCCTGTCCACCATCGCCTCATCGGGAGGATATATCCTGTCCTCCCCTTGGGCGCCTTTCATCTCGGGAGCCAGAAAGGGACCCTCAAGGTGAAGACCGAGGAAATCAACAAAATCGATGCCCTTCGTGCACTCTCTGTAAGCGGCGAACATATTAAACAATGTCTCTCTTGTACACGCCACAGTGGTGGGCGCAAGGGAGGTGGTGCCGCATCTCATGTGCGTTTCCGCCACTGTTCTGAAAGCCTCCGGGGTAGCGTCCATAAAGTCCGCTCCGCCGCCGCCGTGGAGGTGGATATCAATGAATCCAGGAAGTATATGACCTCCCCCGCAATCTACCTTTTCATACCCTTCCGGCGCAGCGTTTGAAAAGCCCTCGATCTTCCCGTCCTTTACGCACAGAACGGGGGCCTCGCTTCCCGCTATTTTTCCGTTATAAAAGCACGTTTTCATATTACTTATTATATACGCGTATCTCCGGCACAGGGCTGTCCAGCGCCACATCGGAGGCATAAAGCAGCGCGTCGGGATGGAGCCTGAACAGGGAACAGGGCACCGCGGCTGTTATGGGACCGTGGAGCACCTTGCGAAGAGCGCCGGCGTTCCAGTCACGGGGCATGCACATGCGCACCTTGCGGGCCATAAAACATTCCTTCATGCCTACGGTGATGCAGTTCTTCGGTATAGCCTCAAGGTCTCCGCGGCAGTTCATGAAGGCGTTGATTGTCTTTGTCTCCCGGGAGATTTCGAGAATACGGGTGGGATGGTTGAGAAATTCCTCCGGGGAAACGCTCTCGCCGGGTTCCGGCGGCTCGTTAAAAGCGAAATGACCGTTTATTCCCACGCCGCCCCAGGCCATGTCCAGCTTACCGTACTTTTCGATAAGCTCCAAAACCTTGTGTTCCTCTCCGGGCGCCGGGAAATAGCGGTTTTCAGGCAGCACATTCAGCTCCTCGTCAATCCGGGAATAAAAAATCCTGTCGATGCCGCCTCTGAAGGACAAAGGATCGTTTATATCTATATAGGTCAGGTCATCGTTGAGGTATTCGTCCATGTTTATGAAGCAGCAGTCTCTCAGGCTGACACGATAGCGGTTCACAAGGTGCACAAGTCTCGAAAAGGGTCCCAGAGGGCCGTAGGGGATAATCATAAGCGTGGGCTCACCCTTGCGGTTGTTCTCCTCGATGACCTCCAGCACCTCAATGGCTATCTTCCAGTATAAATCGTGTTCCGTATCGCAGCGCTCAAGCTTGATTTCGCTGCCTACACCCAGCATATCCTTCGGTATAAGATTTACATCCATGGCTTATTTTTCTCCTTTTATCAAAAATTATCGACTATTCCGTAGTCGGCATATTCAAATATGGGGGCATCTCTGTCCGGGTTTATTGCGATTACCGTTCCCGACCGGGACATGCCCGCTATATGGTGTACCGCTCCCGATACGCCTACGGCTATATAAATCTTTGGGGATACTGTTCTTCCCGTCAGTCCAACCTGACAGGGGTAAGGAAAATATCCTCCGTCCACAGCTTTTCTCGAGGCGCAGAGCTCCGCTCCCAGGGAGTCGGCAAAATTCTTTATTTTGTCGAGGCAGTGTATCGCTCCAAACCCCGCGGTGACGATTATATCTCCGGCAGACTCCTCAGCGGTACGCACCGTAGCGGCGCAGGGGCGGCTCAGGCTCTCGATCGTGGCGATAACGCTTCCCGACAGCGCCGGGCGTATCATATGTATTTTTTCTCCGTCGTAGGAAAATGAAGTGCAGTCGGCGCACAGTCCAAGGGAATATTTCCACGCAAGCTTTGCGGCGACACGCTTTGACCGGTCATCGCTTCCAAAAAGCACCATGTCGCAGTCTATACTCCCTATCCTTTCCGCCTCCTCAATGGGTATGCGGGTGGTGACCTCCCCGATATCCGGGAAATCATGCTCACCCACCGTCACCACATGGGGGATTTTTCTGTTGATAGGGGAGTAACCTATAATCTCTCTGTTTTTTGCCTCTTCAAGCGCATCTCCAAGCTCATTTCGGGAGATAAAGCGGCATTTTCTCTTCCCCGCGTCGCTTTCACTCGTCTTTATGACCTTTGTCCTTGACCCGAGAGATCCGCATCTCTGTTTGTCCGCTCCTAAAGCGCCGGCGTTCCACACCTCCACGGTATTTTTCTTCGACCGTATTGAGGGCAGGCGGAGAGTGTTAATTCTTTCAACCGTCACCACCGCCGGGAGGGAAAATGTGATCGTTCCCTCGCTCCTTGTCTTGCAGGTAATGGTTTTTCCGTCGGTATCAATCGTCAAGGCGTTTGTGATAACTGGAACAGACAGCGCCTCCGCCGTCATTGGTCCCGTCTGAGCGGTATCCCCGATAAGGGTACATCGTCCGCAGAGAATGAGATCGGGAGTTAATTTTTCTATCGCGTTTGACAGAACGTAGGCGGTTGCCGCCGTGTCCGCTCCGGCGAAAGCTTCGTCGCTTAAAAGCACTCCTCCTGAGGCTCCAAGTCTTGTAAGCTCCTCAAGAAAGGGCAGATCGGACATAGACGCCATGCTTAGAAGAATTACCTCTGCTCCTTTTATACGAAGCGCCGCCTCATAGGCGCATCCGTCAAAGGGCGACGCCTCTCCCTCAGGGAGCTTTCTTACGCATACAACAATTCTCATAATAATATCCTAAATTAAGCGCCGACCCAATCGGTGTTGTATATCGGCGCCAGCGCGTCTTGTATCGCTCTGTAGCGGCGAAGCATATTACAATATATAATATGGTTTTCCATGTCGGGGATTACCGTGTCCGCCGTGACAACGCATTTGTCCACAGCGTCACCGTATGATGAAAACACTCCGCAGGCTACCCCCGCCAGCATAGCCGAGCCTAAAGATGAATCGCTTGACAGCGTAGTGCGCAGTTTTATCCCCAACGCGTCCGCCACGATCTGCCGCCACAGCTTTCCCTTCGCTCCGCCTCCGATAAGCGTCGCGGAGCCCGAGGAGGGGATATCAAGGCTGTCAAGGTAGTTTTTGCATTCCATAAGCGACATAGCCACGCCTTCAAGCACCGCCCTGGCGTAATGTCCTCTCGTATGGGTGGAGCCCATGCCTGTAAAAGATGCTCTCAGGGCAGGATCGGCGTAGGGGGTAAGCTCACCGTTGAGATAGGGGTGGTACATAAGTCCCTCGCAGCCGGGGCTCACTTCTGACGCCTCCCTGTCAAGCGTGGCGTAGTCCGAGCCGAAAGTGTCCCTGAAATAGCGATATGAAGCCGCCGCGGCTTTTGTCGCGGTGCCGGGGTACCAGAGGCTTTCAACCACATGGGAATAGTTGACAAGATGACGGTTCGGGTAAGGTCTGTCGGTGATGACGCATATCCTGCCCGCGGTGGCAAGCTTTACGGTGCGGTCTCCTCTTGCTATGGCGCCGGAGGCGAAAACCTCAAGGGCTGTGTCCGTAGTGCCGCATATAACCGGGGTACCCTCGACAAGCCCCGTAAACGATGATGCCTCTTTTGTCACCTTGCCCGCCGAATCAGTGGGTCGGCACAGGGGCGGGAGAATATCCTTTTCGATGCCCGCCATGGATATAAGACTATCGTCCCAACGTCCGTTACGGCAGTCGAACAGCATGGAGCCCTGAGCCTCGATATAGTCGGTCATGTACTCTCCGGTGAGGAAGAACCTTATGTAGTCCTTCTCAAAAAATACCCTCCTTGCCCGCTCAATCGTCTCCGGCTCGTGCTCCCTCAGCCAGCATATCATAGGAAGAGTCCATATTGTGTCCGGCTTGTGGAAGGTTTTTTCCAAAATCTCCTCTCCGTGGCGTTCCTCAAGCTTCCGTGACTGATCGCGGCTTCGGCTGTCCGTCCAGTGTATGGCGTCGCGGATAGGGGAATTGTCCCCGTCGGTCATGAGGAAAGTATGGGTAGCGGAGTCTATCGCCAGGCACAGAATGCTCGAAGGCTCAATATCAGATTTTTCCAGGATTTCGCGCGTCACATCACGAAGGGAGGAAATCCAGTCCTCCGGCGACTGCTCACGCATATCCGGTTCGGGACAAAGGGTGGGATACTCGCTTGTAGCCTCAATGACAATGCGCCCCGAGGTGTCAATCAGTGTACCCTTAGCAGATGTCCCGCCGAAATCAATACCCAGCAGGTAATTCATTATATATTCTCCTTGTGTGGTGGTAATTAGAGGATATGATATATTTTTATCCCCATTATTCTGCAGCACATATCTAAAAGACTGCGATGTCGGCAAGAGCATCCTCCCCCCTTTAGACAAGGGGGTAAGAGCACGGACTTTTTATTCTAAGTGTGCAGAAGGGATAATATTCCTATTCCTCTCGTCTACGCACTGCAAGCAGTGCTGGGGAAAACCCGACGCATTCATACGTCACGCAAGTATGCGTCACGCAGACCCGGAGGGGGATCTCTCCGTTACTTCGTCTGCCACTCCTGCTCGGGATCCAATGTCAAGAAGAATCCGCGATTGTCGCAGGACATCATCCAAAGCAGATATCCCGTATATCCGGGAGCCACGCAGCAGGGGTGGTAGCCTCTGGGGATCTCCACTATATCTCCGTTTCTTACGGCATAGGCTTCGTCCAGCTCACGGTCGGCGGTGTACACCTGCTGAATGCCGTAACCGGTATCCTTGTCGTATTCATAATAGTATATCTCTTCAGCAAAGCCTTCATTCGGCATGTTGTTTTCGTCATGCTTATGTCCGGGGAAGGAGGACCACTGGCCGCCGCGGATGAAATTCTCACCCACATAAATTCTGTCGCATTCCATGCGCTCGTCCACAAGGAAATGAGCCTCACGCTCAAAGCCCGGCTTGCCCAGGTTCTTTACGACGATATCCTCCGGTGTGATGAGCTTTACCTTGTGGTCATTTGACGCTTCGCATCTCGCCATGATGATTTTAAGGTCCGTTTCAGCCTTTATTGTGTAATCCACTCTCCTGGGAAGATACAGCGCGTATGCTTTCCCCTCGAATACGCTCATTCTCTTGCCCACAGACTCAAAGGAGAAGGAACCCCCTTCAATGGAGCATACCCCGGAGAGAATAGTGAACACATACTCATACTCTCCGGTCTGTGAAGTAAAACTCTGGCCGGCGGAGAGCTTGAGGGCGTCAATTTCCAGAGCCTCGCAGGCGGAGTTTTCGCTTCTGAACAGCTCGACGCAGCCGTCCTTGTTGTAATCCCAATGTCTTTTATAGCTCATAATCATTCTCCTTAAGGAATTTTATAACTGTTTCTTTCTTCGGTACGCTCTGCCTCGCTCCTATCCCGGTACATTTCAGCGCCGCCACTGCGCTTGAGAAAAAGCAGCACTTCATGGGATCATACCCGGAAAGCACCCCGTGAGCAAAAGCCCCGTGGAACACATCTCCCGCTCCGTTGGAATCCACCACCTCCACCTTATAGCAGGGGTAGTATTCATAGATTTCGCCGTCAAAGTACACTCCTCCGTCCATGCCGCAGGTTACAACTACGTACTTCGGGTGATATCTGTCGTACAAAATCTTCGCCGCATTTTTTACATTGTCGCAGCCCGTGTGCCACAGCGCGTACTCCATGGAGGGGATCAGGATATCCGTAAGGGATAGAAGTCTATCGACGTTTTCATACATGCCGCCCGCGTCATAAAGCACAATTGTGCCCGATTCACGGGCGATCTCCGCCGCCTCGACCGCGGCGTCCATCTCGTTTCCGTCAACCATAAGGATATTCGCGTCACTTATTGCCCGCTTCGCTTTTTCGTCAAGGACAAGGGGCGGCAGATTGCCCTTGTCAAGAATACATGTGCGGGTAGCATCCCGCTCGCTCAAGAGCACATACGCCACAAAGGAGGCGCAGCCCTCTTTTACCGTGACACAGTCGGTGGACACGAAGTATTTTTTAAAGTCATCAAGGAGGAATTTCCCGCCGTTGTCATCGGACAGCACGCCGATAAAGCCAGTGGCAGAGCCTAAAACCGAAGCAGCCACAAGTCCGGTAGCCGCGGGCCCTCCTCCCGAAAGCTTGGAAGAAAAAGCCTTGAGTTTTGTGTCCTCCTCGGGATAATAGGGCAGCGATACAAGAGTATCCATTACGCAAGCCCCGATACCCACAATTTGCGGTTTTTTCATAATTACCTCCCGTATCTTATGTATTTAAATGCTTATAACCGAGACGGTTTTTCCTAGAGCAGGGGATTATGCCTTTCCGGCGGAGCCCACAAGAGCGATTTTCCTCTTTCCCAGCTCCTTTACCCTCTCGATCGGCTTTTTCATAAACACATCAACGGCGATGTGGCGGTTTTTGTCGCTCAGCGTCTCCAGCGTACCGGAGGCAAAGTGGACGCAGACGTCGGTGCCGATGTTCATCTTGCACACACCAGCGGCGATGGCGCTTCTTACCTGCTCATCAGGGATACCAGTACCGCCATGGAGCACCAGAGGCACATCGCCCGTCCTCTTTCTTATCTCCTTTACCCTTTCAATGTCAAGGCAGGGAGTTTTTTTGTAATGACCGTGGGCGTTGCCGATAAGCACAGCAAAGGCGCATACACCGGTACGTTCTACAAATTCGCCCGCCTCATCGGGATCAGTGAAATCACCCATACGCTCATCGTTTGCGCTGCCCACATGCCCCAGTTCTCCCTCGACCGCCACTCCGACAGCGGCGCAGGTGTCAACCACCCGCTTTGTGAGGGCTACGTTCCCCTCAAAATCATGTGTGGAGCCGTCGATCATAATGCCCGTGGCGCCGTAGCGCAGAGCCTTTATAACCTCGCTCTCCGAGGGACCGTGGTCAAGGTGGAAGCATACGGGGACGTTTGCCGTCTCCGCCGCCTTAAGAATGACCGGGGCAAGGTATAGCCCTATATCCTCATTTATGAGCCTGGGATAAAGCTGGAGAATAACGGGGCTCTTTTCTTCCTCCGCCGCGGCTATAATGCCCATAACCGTTTCAATATTGTATACGTTGAACGCGGGCACGCAGTAGGAGCGGTCCCGGGCGTCGTTTATCATTGTCTTAAGTGAGTACAGCATCTTTTAGTATTCCCCCAGTATCAGATTCTCAAGGGCAATTATCCCAATTTTATCCTGTTTGACGCTTTTGAGAGATACATATTCCCCCACGCTCTCGGTTATAATATATTTCGCGCCGATGCTTTCGGCGTTTGATATCCTCATCTCCGCTACCTTTTTGATCACGCGCCCCATGTAGCGTGACATGAGAATATTGCCGGCCCACACCGTCTCCTCGCCGTTCAGAAGAAACTCCCGAATGTAAGCGTACTTTGATACGATCTCCCTTATGGGCTCTGTCTCGCCCAGCTCCCTGGAAAGCTGGAAGGCATCCTGTATCGCCGCGTCCCGAAGTGTCTTTTCACCTTTCGCCAGCGGCGCCAGGAAAGAGGTAAATGTCACCGCCTCGCAGGAAAGCTCAATGCCCATTTCCCCAAAGGCGCGCTTAATCGTCTTGGCGTCAGCGGGATCGAAAATAACAACCTTTGTATAATTATTCATTATATCAGCGGCAGACTGCATAATATTCTTTGTCTCCTCCGCCGTTCCGATAAGAAAATCAAGATGCGTTCCGCAGTCGGGCTCGTCTTCAAGCACGGTAAAAGAGGGGGCATATTTCTCCATAACCCTCACCGCGTTTATCCCCTGAGCGGGAGCCATGTATCTCGCGTCCGTTCCGAGCCAGAGAAGGGTGTCTGTCTTTTCACCATGCTTAGATATTATTTCTTTGAGCTCGGGGCTTATGTCCTCCTTGCCGTAGGCATTGCCCGTATCAAGGCAGTTGTCAATAAGGATGTTTATATATTCAGGAAGAGCTCCCGCAAGAGCGGCTTTAAGGCGCGCTTCTCTTGTAAACAACACCGGATCCCAGCCCGTGACACATGTATGGGCACAGGCTGAGCAGGTGGCGCATTCGTATATATTGTCAATTATCTCCTCAAGGGCTATGGCATCCCGGTTTACAAGGGAGATGCCCAGGGCTCTTGCCCTCGCCGTGTTTCTCTCCTGGCCGGTGGCGTTGCCTATAGGGCATATATGGTGGCACATCCAGCAGAAACGGCAGGAATCCACATGCTTTTTGCTAAATTCCGTCATATTCATAGCTTTTCTCCTTATAATCCCAACTTGAACGGGTTCATTATGCCGTTGGGGTCAAGGGACTTTTTAAGGCCCTCGAACACCTGCATCGCCGGACCGTACTGTTCCTTCATAAACCTGCCCAGCTTGATGCCCACGCCATGGTGGTCATTGACTACGCCTCCGTTGGCGATAGCGGCGCGTACTCCCACGGACCACACCGCCTGATGAAGTCTCAGCGCCTCCACAGGATCAGCCGGCACATCCTTTCCGTCGATGATAAAGCGATCATAGAGCATTGTGCCCCACTCGTACCAGTGGGAGAAGTGGGCGATAAAACGGGCTTGGGGAAAGTTTGACTCCACAGCCTCTTTCATAGCCCAATATATCTTTTCGATCTTGTCGTATGGCGCGATTGTGTCCATTGTACCGAACATTTGGGGGATATCCATCATATGACCGGGGTAGAAGAAAGTGATCTTTTCTTTCCACCACTTTTCGCCGTACTCGCTGCCCAGATCCTCGGCTCCGTACTTGCCGAAGGTGTCAAGGAGAATCTTCCCCTCCACATCCACCAGCTCTTTAACGCCCTCATAGGCGATGTTCATGAAGGCGCCTTTTCGATCCACGCCGACGATCTTCTTTATAAGGCTCGAGGTCTCCGCCTGATCGTAGAGGCGCATGACCGAAGGCTTGAATTTCTGCAGCAGCTCACGGCCCGCCTTGATGGCGGAGGACAGATCGGAGAAAAGGAAGCCTCTGAAGCGTCTCACCTCCGGCTCGTCGTATATTCTCATCTGAGCCTTTGTGATAACGCCCAACGTGCCCTCGCTTCCGATGAATATCTGGTTTAAATCGGGGCCTGCGGCATGCTTCGGCGCAGGTGACGTCTCGATTATGTCGCCGTTTGGGAGCACGATCTCCATTTTCAGCACCATATCGTCGATTTTGCCGAACTTTGTGGAGCTTACGCCGATGCCTCTATGGGCAAGGAAGCCTCCCACCGTGGAGCAGGTAAGGCTTGAGGGGTAGTGCATTGTGGTCTTTCCCACCTCGTTGGCGGCGTATTCCACATGCTTATACACGCAGCCGGTGCCGCACTCGATGTACATGGACTCGGTGTTGACATCGTATATTTTATTCATTCTCTTTGTGTCCAGCAGGATGCCTCCGCACACGGGGACAGCGCCTCCCTGGGTGCCTCCGCCGGCGCCCCAGGTGGTGACAGGGAGTTTATAATAGTTTGCGATTTTCAGCACCTTTGACACATCCTCCGCGCACCCGGGACAGACTACGAAATCCGCCTCCGGCATACGGCATCCCCTGTCCGCCCACATGCGTGACAGCCAGTAGTAGTCCACGCTGTGGGTAACCTTGTCAATCACCCTTGTAGAGCAGTTTTCCCTCCCCACCGCGTCCTCAAGCTCGGTGAGTATCATGGCAAACAAGAATTTATTCATCTGATATTGCATGTGCTTTCTCCTTCTGTTGTTGTAGCTGTTGTGCGCAGCTGCTTTGCGCGGTCTCTCATTTCCTCGCTCACTGCAGCTCGTCTACCTTCAGATTGTCAAAATATCTGCAAAATTCCTTTATCTCTCTGCGGTAATCACCCTCTATCTCCACAAAATGATGGATATAGGGGCCGTCAAGTAGACGGTCCTCGATTTTCTGCAGATTTTCGAACTCAGCCCACAGATATGTGCCGTGGGTCTCGGGACCGGGAACAGTGCGGCACAGCAGGGGCAGGATCATATACTTCCCGCTCTCCTGGTCGAGCCTTGCCACCGTATACTCCCCGTCTTTAGCCCTGAACCACTCACGCTGATTCACGAGTCTTGCCTCGCTGTCCTCCGCTTTCTGGGACAGGGGGAAAGGGCCGCAGTGCCACAGAAGCTCACCATTGGGGTTTTCTGGATGACGTACCGTAAACTCACCAAACAGAGGCTTGCCTTCACCCATGGAGGCGCATTTCAGAAGCACCATTGTCAGGGCGCAGTGCAGATCGCTTTCGCAGGACACCATATAGTCCATGTCCATCAGCAGTCCGTACACGGCGCAGGGCGCAAGTCCGTCAAACATCACGGGAGTCGCCGTCCAGCACTCCGCGGAGAGCACGTCGAGGGAGTATTCCTCGAACAGTCCTTTATATGTCACCGCCAACACCGCCATCCGCTCAAAAAACGGCGGCGTCAGATCATCCGAGCGGAAATTATCTCTGAAATATATGATATATTCAGAAATTTCCTCTTTTTTTGTCTCAAGCGCATTTTTAAAGCGCTGTTCCACAAGGGCGAAATTGATGGGTACTATCTTTATGCCGAATTTTTCCATCAGCTCCCCCTCGTTCCATATCACGGAAAAGAAAGGCATGGGGCGAGTGCCTACCTGACCGACTCTCAATCCGGTGAAGTTCTTCACCATGCAGACTACCCTGATAAAGCTCAGAAACCCCTCCCTGAACTCCTCGGATTCCACCCTGCAGCAGGGCAGATGGGAGAAGGGGATGTGAAATCTCTGCATCTGCCGGGAGACGCCGAACAGGCCGCACTGGGAGTCGGTGGGGCGCATGCCGTCTATGTAGTACTCATCGTCCAGAGGCGCCCAAATTAGCACAGGTTTCCCCAAAGCTTTCGCTACGTCCGCGGCGATTTCCTCGTTTCCAAAGTTGCAGTTTATGATGAACACAGCGTCCACCTTTGCCTCTCGGAACCGCTCGATCACCTCCGCGGCGGAATCGTCATCGTACATCAGGTCCTCGATGCCGATACCCTTTATGTCCACAAAGCTCACCTTGTCGCCTGTGAAATTGTCCTTAATGTATTTGACGTTCTTTTTTCCCCTCTGCTCCGCGGAGTACCAGTTCAGAAACGTGCCTCTGGGGCGGTCGGTAGTGTTCCTCCGCATGGGAGCAAGGCCGATTTTTACCGTATAGTCAAGCATACAAGCACCCCCTTCAAATTATACAATATGATTATACCAAAATCCCGGGAGTATTTCAACCTTAAAAGAGAACTTCCTCCCGGGAAAAGATGCATGTTATTTCCGCTCTCCCGAGGGGGAAATAGGGTTTAAAATGTTGCAATAGCGGTGAAAGCATGTTATAATAGCTTATTGAATTATGTGTAAACGGAGGGATACGGTTTTGGCGGATATACCCGAAGCAAAAACATATCGGCAGCAGCTTGAATACGCCGAAGAAATGCTCAAGCCTCTGAGTCTCAAAATGGAAAACCTTGAAGCGAGAGAGCTTGTGGCATACGCATCCCGCATGTGCGAAGCGATCATCTCCGCGGGAGAGCTGAAAGGTTCCAGACTTGACGCATTCGCTCCCGTAAGCTCCTCTCTTATTCTTGATGACGTGCTGGCAAGGCGTCTGTCCGATGAGCCTTTGGCGCTTATCATCGGGGAATGGGACTTCATGAGTATAACCATTAAAACCGCCCGGGGAGTGCTTCTCCCCAGAGCTGACACGGAGTGCGTAGCGGAGTACGCTCTTTCCCTTTTGGAGGACAACGGAAGAATTCTCGACCTGTGCTGCGGCACCGGCTGCATCGGGCTCTCTATTCTCCATGAAAAAAGAGACGCAAGGTGTATATTTGGCGACATCTCGGAAAAGGCGCTGGAATTAACAGAAAAAAACGTTCGGTCTTTGGGTTTTTCGTCCCGCTCCGAGGTAAGAAGAATAGACGCGCTGGAGGATTTATGCCCGGAAATCGAGCCTGAATCCCTCGATCTGATCGTATGCAATCCTCCCTACATCTCCTCGGATGAGATGCTGACTCTCCCCGTGTCGGTTGCCGCTTTTGAGCCGCACGACGCTCTCTACGGCGGCGTTGACGGTTTAAGCTTCTACCGCTGTATTCCTTTCACCTCGATTGAAGCGCTGAAAAGGGGAGGGCACATAGTGTTTGAATGCGGCGAGGGACAGGCGGAGGAGATAATCAAATATCTCACTGCCGCCGGATACACCGATGCAGGCTATAAAAAGGATTACAACAACAAGGATAGAATAATCTACGGCCGAAGGCGTAATATTACTTGATACATAACCACAGGAGTATATAAATCATGACGAAGAAATTTACAATCGTTTCCCTTGGCTGCGCCAAAAACACCATCGACACCGAGCAGATGCTTTACGTGCTGTTTGAAGCTGGCTATGAGTACGTGGAGGATCCCGACGACGCGGATGTGGGCATTGTCAACACCTGCGCTTTCATCGAGGACGCGAAAAGCGAGAGCATCCAGGAGATAATCGAGCTGAGCGAAGCGAAGACCACCGGCGCGATGCACGCTCTCGTTGTCACTGGCTGTATGGCGGAACGCTACAAAACAGAGATATTCAGCGAGATGCCCGAGGTGGACGCTCTTGTGGGTACAGGCTCATATCTGCGCATCGCCGAGGTATGCGACAGCCTTCTTGAAGCTTCGGAGCGGGGAAAGCTTGAGAGAATTGCCATATTTGATGATATAAACGCTCCGGTCCGGGAGTGTGGAAGAGTACAATCCACGCCTCCCGCCACCGCTTTTATCAAAATCGCCGAGGGCTGCGACAACTGCTGCGGCTACTGCGTCATCCCCTCAGTCCGCGGTTGCTACAGAAGCAGGAAGATGGAGCATATCATAGAGGAAGCAAAGGGGCTGGCGGAAAGCGGAGTGCGTGAGCTTATTCTGGTTGCCCAGGACATCTCCCGTTATGGAATCGACATATATAACCGCTACGCTTTGGCTGAGCTTCTGACGGAGCTTGCGAAAATCGAAAAGCTTGACTGGATAAGGCTACACTATTTGTACCCGGACGAGATAACGGACGAGCTCATATACGTAATAGCCAAAGAAGAGAAGATACTCAAGTATATCGATATGCCCGTTCAGCACTCCTCGGACAGGCTCCTTGAGTCCATGAACCGCAGATACTCCCGCAGCGAGCTGGAATCCCTCATAAAGAAGCTGAGACGTGAAATTAAAGGCGTTGTCATACGCACATCGATCATTGTGGGACTTCCCGGGGAGACGGAGGAGGACTTTGAGGGACTCTGCGCCTTTGTAAAGAAGATGAAGTTCGAGCGTCTCGGTGTGTTCCCGTATTCCCGGGAGGAGGGCACTCCCGCTGGAGAGATGGAAAACCAGGTCCCGGACGAGATAAAGAACCAGAGAGCGGAGCACATCGAACAGCTCCAAAGCCGTGTGATGGATTCCTTCAACCGCAAGCGCATCGGCGCAAAGGTTGATGTGCTGGTGGAGGGCTACGACACCTTCGCCGGTTACTTTTACTCCCGCTCCTACGCGGAAAGCCCGGAGATTGACGGTCTTGTGTTTTTCAAGCCTAAAAGCGTACGTCCTAAGGCGGGAGACATGGTAACAGTGAAAATCCTTGAAGACCTGGACGGCGACATTATCGCGGAGTATGACGAGGCCACAATAAGATAAACATCGGGAGGAATAGACATGACGCTGCCGAATATGCTTACTATTGCAAGAATAGTCCTCACGGTACCCTTCATGGCGCTTGCCATGCAGGACAATACCCCGTGTAAGATTCTTGCGTTGGTGATATTCATCGCCGCCGCCATAACCGACTCCTTCGACGGTAGAATCGCCAGAAAGAGGAACCTTATCACCACCTTCGGAAAGATAATGGACCCCTTAGCGGACAAGCTCCTTACCACCGCCGCGTTTCTGGTGTTTACCATGACCGGCAGGATGAATGTCTATGCCCTTATGCTGATTATCGCCAGAGAATTCTCCGTAACCTCTCTGCGTGTGGTAGCGGCGGACGAAGGGAAAATTATCGCCGCGGGCAAATGGGGAAAGATAAAGACAGTGATGCAGTTTGTGTATATCATTATTGTGCTTGTGAATATCCCCGGGTATTTGTTCCACGTGGAACAAATACTTATGTGGATCGTAACGGCTGTCACAATTTACTCCGGCATAGACTACTTCATGAAGAACCGTGAGCTTATCAAGCTCGATATAGATAAAAAGTGACATATAGGAGAGGAATATAAAAATGAAGCTATATAACAGCCTTACAAGAAAGAGGGAAGACTTTATCCCCAACGTGGAAGGCGAGGTCAAAATTTACACCTGCGGCCCCACGGTATATCATTTTGCCCATATCGGCAACCTGCGCACCTATATAATGGAGGATGTCCTCGAAAAATTTCTGCGCTGGGACGGCTACAAAGTCACCAGAGCCATGAACATTACCGATGTGGGGCATCTCACAAGCGACGCGGACACCGGAGAAGACAAGATGCTCAAGGGAGCAAAGAGAGAACAGAAGACAATCATGGAAATAGCGCAGTTTTATACCGACGCTTTCTTTGAGGATTGCCGGAAGCTGAACATAAAGAAACCGGATATCATCGAACCCGCCACAAACTGCATAGATGAATACATCGTCATGATCACAAAGCTCCTTGATGACGGCTACGCTTACGAAGCCGGAGGAAATATATACTTTGACACCTCAAAACTTCGTGAATACTATGTGTTCAACAAGCACGAGCAGGAGAACCTTGAGGTCGGCGTCCGTGAGGGCGTAGGCGAGGACAGCAACAAGAGAAACAGCGTCGACTTCGTTCTGTGGTTTACAAAATCGAAGTTTGAGGACCAGGAGCTCAAGTGGGAAAGCCCCTGGGGCGTCGGCTACCCGGGCTGGCACGTGGAGTGCTCCTGCATATCCATAAAGCATCTGGGCGATAAGCTTGACATACACTGCGGAGGTATTGACAACGCCTTTCCCCATCATACAAACGAAATCGCCCAGTCCGAGGCGTATTTAGGCCACAAGTGGTGCAACTACTGGTTCCATGTGATGCACCTCATCACGGACGATGGCAAGATGTCAAAGTCCAAGGGCGAGTTTTTGACCGTTTCTCTCCTTGAGAGCAAGGGCTACGATCCCCTTATATACCGCTTCTTCTGCCTCCAGTCCCACTACCGCAGATCCCTATCCTTCTCCTATGACGCTTTGGACAACGCCGCCATCGCCTACGACAGGATGGTTTCAAGGATAGGCGCGCTGAAAAACGAGGGGGCGATCGACGAATCCGTTCTCGCCGCGCTTAAGGACAAGTTCAGCGCCGCCCTCGCTAACGACCTGAACACATCCCTTGCCATAACAGCGGTATATGACGCGCTTAAGTACGATACAAACGACGCTACAAAGCTTGCCGCCATCGAAAGCTTTGACGAAGTGCTGTCCCTCGACCTCATAGAGGTAGGCAAAAGAGCCTCTGAAAAAGCCGCTAAGGGTATAGACAACTCCGAATTCGGAGAAGAGATCGTAGCCATGATTGAAGCCCGCCAGGCGGCAAGAAAGGCGAAGGACTTCGCCACTGCCGATGAGATAAGAGACAAGCTCTCCGAAATGGGCATTATACTTGAGGACACCCCCGCCGGAGTAAAGGCAAAGCGGGCGTAAAAGAATAAATTACGCCTTTCGGCGTGTTGGACAATGTATCAAGCTGCCTTAAGCAGCTTGATATAACTTGAAACTGCACAGCGGTTTTCAGAGTGCGTCAGTCGATCTCCGGCTCGATCCACATCCCCGCGGAGGTGATTATTATCCTAGGATTATGCGAAGCGCTGATGAAACTTCCGGAGTTTCGGCAGCTTATTGAAAGGCTGGACAAAAGAAGCGGCGCCACCGCCTTCGGAGGACTCGGCACAATACATAAAGCTCACTTTGCCGCGTCGATCAGACGGCTGACCGGCAGGGGAGTAATCATAATAGCCTCGGACGAAACGGAGGCAAAACGTATTGCGCAGGACACTGCCGCCATGGCAGGCGAGGACTGCGCTATATTGCCGTCCAGAGAACTGACCTTCCACTCCGTGGACACAGCTTCAAGGGAGTGGGAAGTAGAGAGAGTAACCGTTCTCGCCCGCATCGCCTCGGGCACCGCGGGCATTGTGGTATCCACCCCTGAGGCGCTGCTTCTGCGCACCATGAGCCTGGAAACGCTCATATCCTCCCGCTTTACCGTCTCCACAGGCAAGCAGTATGACATCGGCGACCTGCGCCGCCGCCTTGTGTCCGCAGGCTACACCTTCTGCGACAGGGTCGAGGGCATGGGACAGTGCGCGGTCAGAGGCGGTATAGTAGATGTTTTCTCCCCGGGCAGCGCCCAGCCTGTGCGAATTGACTTTTTTGATAACGAGGTCGATTCCATGGGCTATTTCGATGTGCTCACCCAGCGGAGGACCGACAATATAAACACATTTACCATTCTTCCCGCCAGAGAGGTGCTCCCCACCTTGTCCGACGGCTTCGAAGAGCGGCTGGAAGCACTCATTAAGTCGCTTTCCCGGAGGAGAAAGCTGCCGGGAGGACTGCTTGACAAGTTAAAAGGGGACTTGGAGAGGCTAAAAAACAACGCTTTCCCCTCCGCCTGCGACAGATATATCTCCCTCATCTATCCTGAAAAAACCTGCGCCTTAAACTACTTCGGACAGGACACCATCGCCATTGTTATCGAATCCTCCAGAGTGGGGGAGAGCATAAAGAATCTTGAATGGCACCACGGCGAAGATATGACATCACTCCTTGAGTCGGGAGTCCTATCTCCGGAGCAAACTGATGTATATTTTACCCATGACGAATATCTGAAATATTTGGAGAGCCGCTCCTGCGTCCTCCTTGAGACCTTCGTGGGCACAAGCACCGAGCCAAAGCCAAAGGCTATCCTCTCCGTCGTGGCAAAACAGCTTTCCTCCTTCGGCACCTCCTTCGAAACGGGAGTAATGGACATAAAGCACTACGCAAAGACAAAATTCAACACGGTCGTGCTGGCGTCGGGGGAGAGAAAAATCCTCATTCTGGAGGAAAAACTAAGAGAAATAGGCCTTAAGCCTGTTATAGATTATAATTTTACAAGCCCTCCGAACAAGGATATTATCCTGACTCTGGGGAATCTCTCCGCCGGCATGGAGTACCCCACTATCGGCCTTGCGGTGGTCACCGAGGGCGCGCTCCACAAGGTACAGACGAGAGACAGAAAAAGAAGAAAAAAGAAGTCTGCCGGGGAGACAATAAACTCATATTCCGACCTTTCCGTAGGCGATCTTGTAGTGCATGAGCACCACGGCATAGGGCGGTTCACCGGCATAGAGAAAATAAAGTCCGACGGAGTAGAGAGAGATTATATCCGCCTTGCCTACCAGGGAAGCGATGTGCTCTACGTTCCCGCCACGTCTCTTGAGCTTGTTTCCAAGTATGTGGGCGCGGCGGAGGATAAGGAGATAAAGCTCAATAAGCTGGGAAGCGCCGAGTGGCAGAGGACGAAAACAAGGGCAAAGTCCGCGGCAAAGAACATGGCAAAGCAGCTTATCGCCCTTTACGCGGAGCGCACCCGCCGTCCGGGCTTCACTTTTCCCAAGGATGACGACTGGCAGCTTGAGTTCGAAAGCGCCTTTGAGTACGAGGAGACAGAGGACCAGCTCCGCTGCACCATGGAAATAAAAGAGGATATGATAAAGCCCATACCGATGGACAGGCTCCTCTGCGGTGACGTAGGCTTCGGAAAAACGGAGGTGGCCCTTCGCGCCGTTATGAAATGTATCCTGGGAGGAAAGCAGGCGGCGTTTCTCTGTCCCACAACGGTGCTTGCCCGCCAGCATTACCTTACAGCGCTGCGCCGCTTCGGTACGGCTCCTGTAAAGATAGCTGTGCTCAGCCGCTTCCAGACACCGTCAGAGTCCGCGGAGATCCTCAAAAGGCTGGCGGCAGGCTCCATCGACCTGATTATCGGCACCCACAGGCTCCTGTCCGCAAACGTCGTTTTCCGCGATCTCGGCCTTGTGATAATTGATGAGGAGCAGCGCTTCGGCGTGTCCCACAAGGAAAAGCTCAAGGAGATGTCCAAAAACGTGGACGCCCTCACCATGACCGCCACCCCGATCCCCAGAACTCTCTCCATGGCTCTCTCCGGCATCCGTGACATGAGCATGCTGGAGGAAGCGCCACATGACCGCCAGCCGGTGCAGACGTATGTGCTTGAGCACGATATATCCGTTGTCTGCGACGCCATCCGCCGTGAGCTTTCCAGAGGAGGGCAGGTTTACTACCTCCACAACAGAACGGAGACCATCTCACGAGCCGCCGGAAGGCTCAAAGATCTGCTACCGGAAGCAAATATAGCAATTGCCCACGGAAAAATGGACGAAGAGGATCTGTCCGACGTTATGAGAGGCATGGCGGACAACGAGATTCAGATCCTTGTCTGCACTACCATCATCGAGACCGGCATCGATATCCCCAACGTGAATACCCTCATAATCGAGGACGCGGATCGTCTGGGGCTTGCCCAGCTCCATCAAATCCGCGGCAGAGTGGGCAGAAGCGCCCGCCGCGCCTATGCCTATCTCACCTACAGACAAGGCAAAGTGCTCACGGAGGTGGGCACAAAGAGGCTCAACGCCATACGTGAATACGCCGGATTCGGCGCAGGTTTCAAGATAGCCATGCGCGACCTTGAAATCAGAGGCGCGGGAAACATCCTGGGCAGCGAACAGTCAGGACACCTTGTAGGCGTGGGCTATGACCTGTACATGAGGCTTCTCGAGGAAGCTGTGCTGGAGGAAAAGGGAGAAAAAACTGTCGCAAGAGACTGCTCAGTGGAACTTTCTGTCAGCGCCATTATCCCCGACGCCTATATCCATACCTCTGAGGAGCGCATGGACGCCTACAGAAGGATAGCGTTCATCAAGGACAAAGAGGACTCCGAGGACGTTATAGACGAGCTTGTAGACCGCTACGGCGATTCTCCCGCGGAGGTCATCAACCTTATAAATATCGCCCTGCTCAGAAGAAACGCGGCGAAATGCGACATAACCTCCGTTATGCAGACAGAAAATATGCTGAAATTCACCTTTACAAAGACGGATTTCAAAAAAATCGCCCGGCTCTGCTCCTGCGAAGGTTTCAAAGGCCGTGTAATGCTGAACGCGGGGGAAAAACCCTATGTATCCATAAGGCTGAAGTCCAGTGAAAATCCCATTGCCGTGGCCTTAAAGCTTACCCAAAACCTGATTTAATGAAGTATAAAATAACAAAAGGAGGCAGCCCCATGAAAAAAGGCATTAACAGATGGGCGTTTCGGGACGAACTTCCCCTTCGGGACGTGTTTACCCTCGCCCATGACGCGGGATTTGACGGAGTCGAGCTGGTGCTCGACAAAACAGGCGATATAACTCTTAAATCCACCGCTTCCGACATGGCTCAAATCGCATCTCTAGCCCGAGAAACGGGAGTGGAGCTCTATTCCCTTGCCACATCACTCTACTGGGAGCACAGCGTCACCTCCGATGACCCGGAGATAAGGGAGTCCGGCATCAAAGTAGCCTGCCATCAGATGGATATGGCATCGGCGCTGGGCTGTGAGACAATCCTATTCGTACCGGGAGGAGTATATGTGCCCTTTGTCCCGGGCTATCGCCACATAAGCTACGCCGACGCCTACGACAGAGCCCTTGAGGCTGTTATAAGGCTTGGGGAGTATGCGAAGAAAACAGGCGTTATCCTCGGAGTGGAAAACGTATGGAACCATTTTCTCCTCTCGCCCATTGAGTTCCGCGATTTTATTGACAAAGCGGACAATTCCTACATAAAAGCTTTCTTTGACTGCGGCAACTGCACCGCCTTCGGCTTCGCCGAGGACTGGATAAGGATTTTGGGGAATAGGATCGACAAGCTTCACTTCAAGGACTACAGAAGGGACACGGGCAACGGCAATCTTTCCGGTTTTGTGGATCTCCTCTCCGGGGACGTGGACTACATCGAGGTCAAACGGGCGCTGGACGAAATCGGCTACACCGGCTGGGCTACCGCCGAAATGCTGCCCCCTTATGTGTGCTATCCGGAGCAGCTCATATACAACACCTCCGCCGCCATGGATAGAATCCTGGGAAAATAGATTGTTCCACGTGGAACATTAAAACAGGGGCTGCAGCGCGAATATTGTTTCGCTGCAGCCCCTGTTTTTTTGCTGTTTATATGAATGTGGCATCTAAATCGTTGTAAACCCGTGTCAGTTCTCTCTTGCGGCTTTAAGCCAAGCGTCGGCAATAAGGCGGTGGCCGTCAGGAGTGGGGTGGACGCCATCGGTAGTCAGGGAAACGGAGCCTACCTTTATGGCTTCCTCATGGAATATGCCGTCGAGGGGGATATAGGCGTCGGCGTAGCGCAGAGCAATGCGCCTGATCACCTGGATGACTTTCCACAGATCGCTTCTCCATATCTCCCGGAAGACATCGTGATGGAAAGCGAAGGGTTCAAGGATTATAAGCTTTGAGCCCCGGCGCAGGGTGCTCTCCACAATGCTTACGTAGTCCTCCTCAAGCCTTACAAGGTCGAAGGGCGCGCCGTTGGCTCTGTAGTGCCAAACATCGTTTATACCGATGAGGATGGACACAAGAGCGGGGTTTAAGTCGAGAGTATCCCTATCCCAGCGCTCCGCAAGGTCGGATACCCGGTCTCCGGAGACGCCTCTGTTGTAAAGAGTAAGGTTATAGTCGGGATAAAGGGATTTGAGGGCGCCAATAGCCATAGCCGCATAGCCGTCACCCAGATTGTAGCTTCCCGGAGCGGTTCTCCCTGCGTCCGTAATGCTGTCGCCCTGAAATACTATGACCGAGTTTCTCCGAAACAGCATAATATATCCTCCTTCAATTGATTAATAACATTTCTTATGTTATGCTATGAAATCCGCATTCGCTCAATTGACACGCATTTGCCGGTTTTGTCGTCAAGCTCAATAATCACTCCGCAGATCTCCGCCTGTCCCGAGGCGGTTTCGATCCTGATAAGGGGATCCCCAAGGAAGAATTTCAGGCAGGATTCCACGCTTGAGCCCAGCACGGACTCCCTTACGCCTGTCATGCCGATGTCGGTTATATATCCGGTACCCTTCGGGAGAACTCTCTCGTCCGCGGTCTGGATATGGGTATGGGTTCCGAAAACGGCGCTTACCCTGCCGTCAAGGTAGTAACCTAAGGCGTTTTTTTCGCTGGTGGCTTCGGCGTGGAAGTCTACGACGATATGTTTTATGTCCTCCGGAAGCTTTTTCAGAATCTCGTCCGCTTTCAGAAAGGGGCTCTCAAATCCGGTCCTCATGAAAACCTGACCGGACAGGTTTATCACGCATAGGCGGTGTTTCCCCGTATCATATATCGTATATCCTCTTCCCGGCGCGGAGGGTGCGTAGTTGGCCGGACGGATAATAAAATCGTTGTCTTCAAGGAAATCGGCGATCTCTTTTTTTGAGTATGTGTGGTTTCCCAATGTAATAACGTCCGCTCCCGATTCATGAAGCGTTCTTGCCTGAGCCGAGGTTAGCCCCAGACCGGAAGCGTTTTCGCCGTTTACAACGCAAATATCCGCTCTGTAATGGCGGCGAACGCTCCAGAGCTTTTCTCTTACTATATCAAGTCCGGGGGCGCCGAACACGTCCCCCAAGGCAAGTACAATCAAAGTGTTTTCTCCTTTCGGATGCTGTAACCACAGTATACTACATTTTTACCACTTTGTCTATATTTTTTACGTATAAATGACGTAATAATCGGGGAAATTCCATTGTTTTTTTACATATTTGATAATTGAGAAAGAGGGGGAAATATGGTAAAATACTCTGTATGTAAAATATAACCCTATAAAGGAACGGCAGATAAATGATTATTTCCGATATATCCCTTCACGAGAGCGGACAGCGCAAAATCAACTGGGCTAAGGCCACCATGCCGGTGCTGTCCCAAATCGAGCGTCAGTTCATTGAGGACAAGCCCCTCAAGGGGCTCAGGATGACAATCTCCATCCACCTTGAGGCAAAGACCGCCTACCTTGCGAATGTGCTCCGCTCCGGAGGCGCCGAGGTTGCGGTCACAGGCTGCAATCCCCTCTCCACCCAGGACGACGTAGCCGCGGCGCTTGCCAAAAACGGCTTCGATGTCTACGGCATAAGGGGCGTGTCCATAGACGAATACGTAAATCACCTTAAGAGAGCCCTCTCCCACAGGCCGAATATCATCATCGACGACGGGG
>JAAZBA010000296.1 GCA_012514045.1 Clostridiales bacterium
ACAAACACCTCCAGGAAATTCGAAAACCGTACAACAGAGGTGGCGGACATATCCAGATCTCTGAAAATCATGGCAAAGGAGCTCAATGTCCCGGTTTTGTGCTGCTCTCAGCTTTCAAGAGCATCAGAGCAGCGTTCCGACAAGCGTCCCATGCTCTCAGACCTGCGCGAGTCCGGCGCAATTGAGCAGGATGCCGACGTGGTGCTTTTTCTTTACCGTGATGAATACTACAATAATGATACGGAAGAACGCAATACCGCGGAGCTGTCTATAGCTAAAAACCGACATGGCGCCACCGGCACAATAAAACTCAACTGGCAGGGACAGTACACCACCTTCTCCTCAAGGAATGTGACACATGAGCCTCCCAGATAAGGTTTACGATTTTTTATCCGCTGAGTCCCTTATTCCGAATAATTGCCGCACGATATTGTGCGGTGTTTCCGGCGGGGCGGATTCTGTTGCGCTTCTGACCGTCATGCTTGAACTGTCCGGTAGACTAGGGACGGAAATCGCGGCGGTACACATAAACCACTGCCTTCGTGGCGAAGAATCGGACCGGGATGAACGCTTTGTGGAGGAACTTTGCCGTCGGCTCAATGTAAGGCTTCTCTCCCGGCGGTTCGATGTTTTAGCCATTTCCGGAGGCACCGGGATCGAAGAGACGGCAAGATTTGTAAGGTACAGCTATTTCGACGAATGCGCCGCGCATTGTGAAAGTCCTGTTATTGCCACGGCTCACAACGCGAACGACAACCTCGAAACCTTTCTGCTCCGCCTTGCCAGAGGCACCGGTCTTTCAGGACTTGCGTCAATACCTCCCATGAGACTGTCTGAAAAGGGCATTGCGATTATCAGACCGCTCCTTACTGTAACAAGGGAGGAGATTGAAGAATATCTCAGTAAAATATCTGTAAGTTATATCACCGACTCATCTAACCTTTCCGATGACTACGCGAGAAACAGACTTCGTCATCATGTTATTCCGGAGCTTGAAAGGATTAACGAGCGGGCTGTTGACTCAAGCATTCGCACCATTTCACTTCTTCGTCAGGACAGCAGATATCTTGATGACGTATCAAAAGCGGAAGTAAATCTATCGGCAGAAAAACTCCGGTCGCTTCCCTACCCCATAGCATCCCGTATGATACGCTCGCTGTACTCTTCTATATCAAGAGGAGAGACGCTCACATACGAGCAGGTCCGGTCATGCCTCAACATAGCAGACTCTTCCCGGGGCAGCGCTGAGTGCGCCCTGCCGGGAAGGCTTCGTTTTATCAGGCGGTATGACGTTATAACCATAGAGCCGGAACAGAGCAGCGCTCCTGAAATTGAGGATACGCCTATCTATGAGGGAGAGACAATAGCACTTTCTCTTTCCTGCACAGTCAAGTGCACGATTGAGGATATCTCCCCGACAAAAAAAAGAACATATTGTTGCAAAAGTTTAAATACATTTTACCTTGATTATCTGAAAATAAATGGTATACTATGTGTTGGAAATCGTAAAATGGGGGATTATATAAGATTGTCCGAGTCCTCAGGGGGTAAAACCTTGAAAAAATTTATGATAGACAGAAAAATCCCGAAAGAAGCAAGGGATAAAATCCCCGTGTTTCGCGACAAATCCGGCGTTGTAGCTGTAGCGGGAATAGGAATCGACATACGCTGCAAGCCCGACAGCAATACAACAAGGCTGATGAAGATCGAGATAGAATATATGCCTGGAGGACAAGAGAAGTGATAAGCAGATCACCGAATTTTATAGAGGATATGGATCATATAATGATCACAGAGGAGCAGATTCAAAACAGAATAGTCGAGCTCGCTGACAAAATCAACCTTGACTATCAAGATCTGAATACGGAAAAGCCAGTGCTTGTAATAGGTATGCTCACAGGTGCCTTTACTTTTACAGCAGATCTTGTTCGTCATCTGAATTTCCATATTTCCGTAGACTTCATCTCTGCCTCCTCCTACGGTGCCTCAACCGTTTCCACTGGCAGCGTCGTTATAAAAAAGGACGTAGGAGACATTACTGGCCGTCATATACTGCTTGTTGAGGATATCATCGATTCCGGCATATCCATGAAGCATATTTTGGCTCTTCTTGGTACAAGAAATCCCGCTTCCATTCGTCTCTGCGCCCTGCTTTCAAAGCCTGATCGCAGAGTCACTCCCATCAAAATCGACTATTTGGGCTTCACCATCAAGGATGAGTTCGTGGTGGGATATGGTCTCGATTTTGCCGGCCGCTACCGCGCACTTCCCTACATTGGAGTTCTGAAACCTGAGCTTTACAACTGATTTTTTATCAATACAGGGGGATTTTCCCTGTATATACATAGTTTTATTTAATACACGCTATAGGGGGGAAACACTTGAAAAATACAAAATTCAGAGGCATAGGCTTTTACTTTATCATAATTGTTCTGCTAATCGGCACCATTTACTTTCTCTATGGGCAGAATCAGCCGGCGGGACCTACATATGGCGAACTTTTGGACTATTTCGAGGCTGAGCAGGTAAATAAATTCGTCGTAGACGGCAACAACATCATGCTGGAGCTAAAAGACGATGCTGTTGTCACCTACAAGCTGCCAAGCTGGAGCCTCTTCTTCGCAGACGCAGGTGATCTTATCCGTCAGCAGAAGCGTGACGGTATAATAGAAGACTATGAAGTTATGGCAGCAGATGAAATACCCTGGTGGGCAGCCATGGTGCCGTATCTGATAATCATCGTCATATTCGGACTGTTCTGGTTCTTTATGATGAACAGAGCTGACGGCGGCGGAAAAGCCATGTCATTTGGCAAGGCAAGAACAAAGCTTGCCACCGACCAGAAAAAGAAAGTTACCTTCCGCGATGTGGAAGGTGCTGAAGAGGAGAAAGCAGAACTTCAGGAGATTGTCGAGTTTTTGAAGAATCCCCGCAAGTTCGTTGAAATCGGCGCAAGAATCCCTAAAGGAATACTGCTGGTGGGCCCTCCCGGAACAGGTAAAACCCTTATTGCAAAAGCTGTAGCAGGCGAAGCAGGCGTGCCTTTCTTTTCCATATCCGGTTCCGACTTTGTGGAGCTGTATGTCGGCGTCGGCGCATCACGTGTGCGTGATCTGTTTGATCAAGCAAAGAAAAATCAGCCCGCTATAGTGTTTATCGATGAAATCGATGCTGTAGGCCGCCGCAGAGGCGCAGGTCTCGGAGGCGGTCACGACGAGCGTGAACAGACACTCAACCAGTTGCTTGTTGAGATGGACGGCTTTGGAGCAAACGAGGGTGTAATTATCATCGCCGCCACCAACCGTCCCGATATTCTCGACCCGGCGCTTCTTCGTCCCGGACGTTTCGACCGTCAGGTATACATGGGACTTCCCGATATAAAGGGGCGTGAGGCAATTCTCAGGCTCCATGCGGAGAACAAGAAGTTTGAAGAGAACGTAAATTTCAGCGCTATTGCCAAGACAACCGCAGGCTTTACCGGCGCCGACCTTGAGAACCTTCTCAACGAGGCAGCTCTTCTTGCCGCCAGAGCCAACAGACTGAGAATCGGCGATTCAGAGCTTCAGGAGGCCTTTGTAAAGGTAATCATGGGACCTGAAAAAAAGAGCAGAGTGATCTCCGAAAAGGACAGAAATCTCACCGCCTACCACGAAGCCGGTCATGCCGTTGTCAACAAATTCCTGCCTACACAGGATCCTGTGCATCAGATATCAATCATACCCCGCGGACGCGCCGGGGGCTATAATCTCAATCTCCCCAGTGAGGATAAGAGCTACGCATCGAGAAGCGAAATGTTCGAAGATATCATAGCGCTCTTGGGCGGAAGAGTTGCGGAAAAGCTCGTTCTTGACGACATATCCACAGGCGCGTCAAACGATATCGAACGTTCCAGTGAGCTTGTGCGCAAGATGATAACAAGATATGGCATGAGTGACCGTCTTGGTCCAATAAGCTATGGAAGTCCCCATGACGAAGTGTTCCTCGGACGTGACTTCACTACCACAAGGAACTACTCTGAAAAGGTTGCCTCCGAGATAGATGATGAGGTTCGCGCTGTAATCGGCAAAGCTTACCATAAATGTGAGGAGATCCTAAAGGAGAACATTGACAAGCTCCACATCGTAGCGGAATATCTTCTGAAGCATGAGACAATGAGC
>JAAZBA010000016.1 GCA_012514045.1 Clostridiales bacterium
AACATCGGTTATATAAAATCTATTGAGAGGGAAGTTTATATCGAATCCGTAATCTTATCCATTCTCTTTGCCAACAACGCTGCCAAAGCGCACAGCACTACGTCAAACGGAAAAGTTAAAGCAAAACAATTTAAGAAAAGCACACCGATACCTATTTTCGTTCCAAGATACAGATGTGATATAAGGTAGAAATACAAAAGGCCAAAAGCATATACAACTGCCATATTCGCAAGCCCGGCAAGGAAAAATAGCTTGAAAGAGCGCTTTTTTGATGAAAAGGCTATATGTCCCCCAAGTCCGGCGCCGAAAAGAAATCCTATGATATATCCGAAGGTAGGCTGGAGAACATAACCGATTCCACCGCCTCCGGTAAACACGGGAAGCCCTACAAGTCCCAAAAGAATGTATATAAGCACAGATATCATTCCTCTGCGCCGTCCGAGCAGCAACCCGGCAAGGTTGGTAAACAGAGTCTGGAGCGTAAAAGGCACAAGAGGAGAAGGGACTTTTATAAAGGTTCCCACAATAATCAAAGCTGCAAAGAGAGAGCATAATACAATATCACGGATAGCACGGCCACGCACCAAAAATCACCTCATCGCTTATTATACCATGGAGTGCAAAGAAAGTAAAGAATAAGCCTTATGTTTACGCATATACAAGCGAAAATATTCCCAAATAAAACTAAGGTCTGCATATATATAAATTGCGTAGCAGACCTTCAAAAATATTTGTCTAAATAAAAGGCATTCCTATTTCCTGTCGTAATACTTGCTGCAGTTGTTACAATTACTGCATCCGTAATCGCAACCTTTGTCTTTATTTTTGTGAAGATAAATTGACACAACAACTACAAGCACAATAATGACACCTAAAAGGATAAAATCCGGTATATTCATACAAACAAACTCCCTACATTATAGACAATAAATGTGACAATCCAGGCAATGCCTGTCTGTGCAGCCATAATACCGGCGGCTTTCAATATGCTCCCTATCTCACGCTTAACAGCAGCCATAGCGGCTACACATGGCATGTAGAGAAGGGAGAAGGTGAGAAACGCGAAGGACTGGAGGGGAGTGAAAAGCGTGGGAAGAAGTAATTTTAACGTCTCGCGATCCCCGGCATTTGTAAGAATGGCAAGGGTGCTGACAACTGCTTCCTTCGCTGTAAGGCCTGTTACGAGAGCAGTGGATGCTTCCCAAGTACCGAAGCCCAAGGGCGTAAAAATAGGTGCGATAAACTGTCCTATCATGGCAAGCAGACTATCGGAGCTGTCATGTACAAGATTGAGCTTATGGTCGAAGCTCTGAAGCAGCCAAATAACAATCGTTGCCATAAAAATAATGGTAAACGCCTTCACAAAGAAATCCTTTGCCTTTTCCCATATGTGGATAATAACACTTTTGGGAGAAGGAAATCGGTAGGTTGGGAGCTCCATCACGAAAGGCACTGGATTTCCCCTATATATCGTCTTCTTAAGTATCAGAGCGTAGAGAATTCCCACGACAATACTCATTATGTAGAGAGAGATCATAACAAGCGCCTGATTCTCCTGAAAAAAGGCAGCGGAAAACAACGCATAAATGGGAAGCTTGGCGCTGCAGGACATGAAGGGCGTAAGGATAATGGTCATTTTCCTGTCCCGTTCGCTTGGGAGTGTACGGGTAGCCATAATGGCGGGCACGCTGCAGCCGAAACCGATAAGCATAGGCACAAATGAACGTCCTGAAAGGCCGATTTTTCTTAAAAGCTTGTCCATTACAAAAGCTACACGAGCCATATATCCGGTGTCCTCAAGGATTGAGAGAAAGAAAAACAGGACAATGATTGTAGGCAGGAAACTTAGCACACTGCCCACGCCGCTGAATATACCGTCAATGATAAGAGAACGGATAGTTTCGTTTACCTCAAGAGAAATAAGAGCATTTTCTGTAAACATGGTAACAGAGTCTATCAGCATTGACATAAGAGAACTGAGCGCATCGCCGAATACGCTGAATGTAAGATAGAATATAAGCATCATAATTCCGAGAAAAATGGGAATCGCCCAGAATTTATGGGTTAGCACAGTGTCAATTTTCAGTGAACGCACATATTCTTTGGAATCACCTGTTTTTGTGACCACTTTTTTGCAAAGAACCTCGATATATTCATATCGCATATCCGCTAAAGCTGCTTCGCGATCCGTCCCCAATTCCTTTTCCATATCTGATACGATATGTCCCACTATATCCCGCTCGTTTTCAGTAAGCTCGAGAGCGTTCATAGTGATTTCATCTCCCTCCACCAGCTTTGTGGAGGCATAACGTAAGGGGATGCCCTTGGTTTCGGCAGTGTCATAAATGATGTGCGCAAGGGCGTGAATTGCCTTGTGGACGGCTCCTGTACAGAAGTCCAACCTTTGGGGAGCGGCATTTGTATTGGCTGTTTCAATTGTTTTGTCAATAAGTTCAGAAATACCTTCGTTACGAATAGCGGATATAGGCACGGCAGGTATAGTCAGCTCATCCGACAGCTTATCGATGTCAATACTAATACCGTTTTGCCGGATCTCGTCCATCATATTCAGTGCCAACACCATGGGGCGGCCAAGCTCCATAAGCTGAAGGGTAAGGTAGAGATTACGCTCAATATTGCTGGCGTCAACGATATTTATTATGCAGTCGATGTTACCATGTATAAGAAAATCTCTTGTAACAACTTCCTCAGAGGTATATGGGGAAAGAGAATATATGCCGGGAAGATCCACGACTGATATTTTATCGTTGTGAGGGAAACGCTTCTTCTTTATAAAGCCCTCTTTTTTTTCAACAGTAACTCCAGGGAAGTTGCCCACATGCTGATTGCTTCCGGTGAGTTGATTGAAAAGGGTGGTTTTGCCACAGTTCTGGTTGCCAATAAGAGCAAACACCATAGGAATCACTCCTTTTCGTCGGTTACTTGAATTTTGGCGGCGTCATCGAGCCTGATCGTAAGCTCATAGCCTCGAAGGCAAAGCTCAATAGGATCGCCCATGGGAGCAATTTTTCTTACAAGAACAGTTGTGCGAGGGGTAAGTCCCATGTCAAGAAGTCGCCTACGAAGAGCGCCTTCGCCGCCTACAGACACGATTCTTACCGTTTCTCCGGGGAGTACATCACTGAGCACCATAAAAACCTCACAATAGAAGCATTAAATATAGCTAAGTATAGGTGATTAAAATCAATTAGCATATGCTAACTGCGATTTATTATACTATAATCAGAGCATATTGTCAAGGTATAACAGTGGTAAATAGAATGGTATTAAACAAAAAGTCTGTTTAAAATGGTCCATATCATTAGGCAACACAGAAA
>JAAZBA010000385.1 GCA_012514045.1 Clostridiales bacterium
ATCAACACGCTTAACAAGCTGATGGAATACTGCAAATCGGAGGTAAACTAGACATGAGCATGACTATGACACAAAAAATCATTGCGGCGCATTGCGGGAGAGAAAATGTGCGCGTAGGCGAGATTGTAATGGCAAGCACAGATATGGTTCTGGCAAACGATATAACCGCTCCCATAGCCATACGAGAACTTAAAAATTACGGCTTCGGGCAAGTTTTTGACAGAGAGAAAATCGCACTCGTAATGGATCACTTTACACCGTGTAAGGATATCAAATCAGCTGAACAGTGCGCCGAGACACGGCGATTTACAGTAGAACAAAATATAAGGCATTTCTATGACTCCGGTGAGGCGGGCATAGAGCACGCGTTGCTCCCAGAAAAGGGGCTTGTCGGCAGCGGAGATCTCATCGTCGGCGCAGATTCGCACACCTGCACCTACGGAGCATTGGGCGCATTCTCCACCGGAATGGGCTCAACTGACATCGCCTTTTCTATGGCGACCGGTAAAACGTGGTTGAAAATACCCTCGGCGCTTCTGTTTATCTTGAAGAACAAGCCGGGAAAATGGGTTTGCGGCAAGGATATTATCCTGCATATCATCGGTATGCTCGGAACAGACGGCGCGCGGTATAAGTCCATGGAATTCTGCGGAGACGGTTTGAAGCAGCTTTCTATGGATGACCGCTTCACGATTGCCAATATGACCATAGAGGCTGGCGCAAAAAACGGTATTTTAGAGACTGATAATCAGACGGTAGAATACGAGAAACCTCATCGCAACACCATACCCTGCAAGGTAAGTGTATCAGAAGCGTACGAAAGTATTTATGAAATCGACCTTTCCACGCTTCGCCCTGTGGTGGCAAAACCTCACTCACCGGCAAACATATGCTATGCCGATGAACTTGAAGATATTAAAATCAACCAGGTGGTCATCGGCTCATGCACAAACGGAAGGTTGAGCGACCTTGTTACTGCTGCTGAAATACTGCGCGAGAGGCATGTACACAGACACTGTCGGACGATTATTATTCCAGCAACGCAGAAAATCTATCTTGACGCGCTTAGACTCGGTCTAATAGAAACATTCATTGAGGCTGGTTGTGTGGTCTCCACACCCACCTGCGGTCCCTGTCTCGGCGGTCACATGGGCGTTCTTGCAAAGGGTGAACGGGCTATATCGACCACAAACAGAAACTTTATTGGACGTATGGGCCATCCGGAAAGTGAAGTTTTCCTCGCGTCCCCTGCAGTAGCGGCGGCAGCGGCAATTGCGGGAAAAATCGTACCACCGGACAATATATGAGGAGGTTTTTATGAAACTCACGGGAAAAGTAATCAAATGCAGCGACAACATAGACACCGATGTCATTATACCTGCTCGGTACCTCAACACCTCGAAGGAGGAGGAGCTTGCAGCACACTGTATGGAAGATCTGATAGCAAATTTCAGTGAAATAGCTCGTGGCGCAATTCTTGTCGCTGGAAAAAACTTTGGCTGTGGCTCATCTCGTGAGCATGCTCCGGCGGCGCTCAGGGCAAGCGGCATAATATGTGTGATA
Organism: Clostridiales bacterium; assembly: GCA_012514045.1. Taxonomy (GTDB): domain Bacteria; phylum Bacillota; class Clostridia; order Oscillospirales; family QAMX01; genus JAAZBA01. The sequence goes on from JAAZBA010000385.1 coordinate 1,564, forward strand.
GCAGAGGATTTCGCAAGAATATTTTACAGAAACGCCATTAATATTGGGCTTCCCATTCTGGAATGTCTGGAGGCGGTGGTTTACTGTTCGGATGGCGATACGCTGGAGCTTGAGCTGTCGGAGGGAACGATTCATAATATCATGAATGGCGATATATTCCACGCCGTACCGTTCCCCGGCTTTATACAGGAGATCATAAGTGAAGGCGGATTAATGAATATGGCAAGAAAGTGCACAGAGGTGGAAGGTATATGAAATATAGAATCGCGTTGATAAAGGGCGACGGTATCGGCCCGGAGATAATCGATTCCGCCGTTGCTGTTCTTGATGAAACTGCAGACCGTCTTGGACTGACAATTATCTATGACGAGTGCGCTGCGGGTGGTCAAGCGATAGAGCTATACGGCAACCCGTTGCCTGCGGAGACTGTTCGAATATGTAAACGCAGTGACGCTGTACTGTTGGGTGCGGTAGGTGCAGTCAAATGGGAGCTGCTCCCCGCCTATATGCGTCCCGAAAGGGCTATACTCGGACTGCGAACAGAACTTGGTTTATATGCAAATCTGCGTCCAATTGTTCTTCATATCCCACTTGCCGAAGCATCGCCGTTGCGCAGAGATATTACCGAACGCGGATTTAACTTCGTTTTTGTACGTG
>JAAZBA010000009.1 GCA_012514045.1 Clostridiales bacterium
CAAAGGCCGGCGTTACCGAGTACCTCAAAGGTTACCGGATTATCGACGCCATGTCTGACATCGAGTACTACAAGTCCGGAGTCATCGAGATGCCGGTACCCTCAATCCGCGTCACAGACGCTTTCAAGGAGGTAAATGTAAAGCCTCTGTGGACATACTACTGCATCACCGCCGGCTCTCATTTCTCAAACCGTTTTTTCTGCTACCACTCATACCAAAACAGAATACTGGGTACACAGCTCTATAAATACGATGTTGACGGTTTCCTCCATTGGGGCTATAACTTCTACAACACCCAATATTCAAAGAAGCGCATCAATCCCTATATCGTGACCGACGCGGGACGCGCCTTCTCCTCCGGCGACGCTTTCTCCGTGTATCCGGGAGACGACTGCTGCGTCGAGTCCCTGAGGCTTGTGGTGTTCCATGAGTGTCTCCAGGACATGAGAGCGTTGGAGCTTCTATCCTCCCTTATCGGACGTGAGGAAACGGAGAATCTTATCGACGAGGTCGCCGGTATGAAGGTTGATTTAGCGAATTATCCCAAAAACGCCGCTTTTATTCTCGCCCTGCGCAAGAGAGTAAACGAGACAATAAAGAGCAAAATATGAAAAAGCCTGAAATGATCCTGTTCGACTACGGAAACACACTTCTTTGTGAGCCAGATCTTGATTTCCTGCGCGCTCAGCGGGCAGTATTCCGCCATGTCACCGCAAATAAGTACAACATGACTCCCGAGCAGGTCACCGAATTTATGCTGGAAATATACTACGACAAAGGACACCCCCGTTCCTTGGGGTTTGAGATGCAAGAGCATCAGTTTCTGCGCTTTGTCTATGAGTATCTTTGCATCGACCTTGATATCACATACCCGGAGGTTGAGAGGGTGTTCTGGACCGCCGCTACTCCCGGAGGTATTATGCCCGGGGTAGACAAGCTTCTTGAGTATCTTGAAAAATCGGGCATCCGGACGGGAGTTATCTCAAATATCGGCTGGTCCCATGACGCCATGAAGGAGCGCATCGACAGGCTCCTACCTGATAACCGCTTTGAGTTCGTCATCACCTCCGGAGACTACCTCTACTGCAAGCCGCATAAACGCATTTTTGAGCTTGCCCTTCGCAAAGCAGATTTGCAGCCCCCGGACGTGTGGTACTGCGGAGACAACGTGCGTATCGACATTGACGGCGCGGGAGCGGCGGGGCTGTACCCGGTATGGTATGAAAACACCCATATAATAAATCCATGGAAGCAGGACAAAAGCAGACCTCTTCCGGAGCATGAGCACATACATATAAACGAATGGCATGAGCTTATCCCTATTCTTGAGGAGTGCGAATAGCCTGAAAATCGATCTGCATAAAGGAGTGGCTGTATGTACGCCGACAAGGACTATATCATATCCCTGAGACGGGAGATTCACCGCTTCCCGGAGGTAGGTTTCGACCTTCCAAATACCGTCGCCATCGTCAAGCGTGAGCTTACAGCGCTTGGGATTGAATTTACCGAAAAATTCGGAAAAGGAAGCGTCGTCGCTACAATCAATCCCGAAAAATCCCATTTCACAATCGGCATCCGGGCAGACATGGACGCTCTGCTGATTGAGGAACAAAATGACGATGAGTACCGCTCTCAGAATCCCGGGAAGATGCACGCCTGCGGCCACGATGCCCACACCGCCATGCTTTTGGGTGCGGCAAAGGCGCTGCAGTCAATGAGCGACAAAATCAACTGCCGAGTAAAACTCCTGTTCCAGCCCAGTGAGGAAGGAATACAGAGCGGCGCAGAGATGATGGTCAAAAACGGCGTCATGGATGATATAGATATTATTATCGGCGCCCACGTGGAAAACTGGCTTGACAGCGGTACAATCGGAGTCTGTAAGGGTAGCTCCATGGCTTCAAGCAGGAGCTTCAAGCTTGAGGTGTTCGGAAAATCCGCCCACGCCACCCTTCCTCACTCCGGCAAGGACGCCCTTGCCGCCGCTGTGGAGCTGTATACTAAAATCCAGTTCATGCTTACCCGGGAGATAGACCCCTTCCAACGCTATGTCTGCTCTGTATGCACTCTAAACGCTGGCACATCCCAGAATATCATAGCGGATTATGCCTCCATGCTCGGCACAATCCGTGCATATGAGATGTCTCTCGACAGCTTCATCATCGGCCGTATCCGTGAGCTTGCAAACTCTGTAGCCCATGGCACCGGTACCCGCATTGAGACAAAAACGGATCTTAAAGCCTTTGTGGTGTATAATGATCCTCAGTTATCCGATCTCATTCTTGCTGCTGCGGAGCAGGTGGCGGGAAAGGAAAACGCGGTAAGTATGGTGCAGAAGCTTTCCAGCGAGGATTTTTCTCAATATCTTACGAAAAAGCCCGGGGTTTTCTTCCGAGTAGGCACGAGAAATGTAGACAAAGGCATCACATCCCTTCCCCACAACAGCGATTTTCGCATTGACGAGGACGCTCTTCCCGGAGGGTGCGACGTTTTTGTGCAGTTCGTGCTGGACAATATGAATAAAGACCCGGAATCCTTCCGGATTCCGAGCTTTTCGGAGAAAAAATAACGATTTTTGCCCTATTTCCCCATCTCCAACAGATTCTTTCTCGCTTTTATAAAGCACATAAGATACAGGCAGAAGAGGAGAAGATTATGGGCTATCATGCATGCCCAGGCGGACACAAGCCCGAGGGAGAGAAGGGATGTGCAGATAAAGGTACCTATGATTCTTACTCCCCACATTCCGAGAACACTGAACAAAAAGGGCTTTTTTGTGTTGCCCATGCCGATCATCATGCCCTCCACAATTATTGAAAACCCATAGAAAGGCTCCGATACCGCTACCATTCTCAGCACCGTGGTGCCCAACAAGATAACATCAGCGCTCTTTGAAAATATCATAACGAGTCTGGGCGCGAGCAGGAACAGCACCGAGCCTGACACCGCCATCAGAGCGATTTCAATGGGAATAAACATCCGGGCAAGGCGGTTCATTCTGTTTTTATCCTTTGCTCCGTAGGCATTGCCCGACAATGTGGCGGCAGCTGTCTGCATACCGTAAGCCGGGATATAGAACGCCGACTCCACGGTATTTGCTATGGTGTGAGCGGCGGTGGAAATCTCTCCCAAGGAGTTTATCATCGCTGCGAAGGCTACATAGCCCAGAGATGTACCGAACATCTGAAGCATATTGGGAAACGACACCTTCACGCATGGACGCAGAATCTGTATATCGAGAGAGAATTTCTGTCCTTTGGGGGATACCATGGGATGGCGCCATAAAACCGCCGTTATGTGTATGCCTCCCCACAGGAAAGCTACAGCGCTGGCGATGGCCGCGCCGGTGACTCCGAGTCCCGCCCCGAACATGGTATAGCTATTACCTGCTATTTCAATTATCCTTGTGGGGTAAATAAGCAGAAAATTCAGCGCGACGTTTATTAAATTTACTATAATGCCCACCTTCATGGGAGTTTTTGTGTCCCCCGCAGCCCTCAGCACCGTGCCAAATATGATGCTTGCAGTCCTTGGCAGCATAGGCAGATAGATTATGAAGAAATATCTTGCGGCAAGGGGGCGTATGCTTTCGTCCACCTGCATCCACACCGGTATTATTCCGCTTAGGGACAGCGTCAGGATCGTAAAGAAGCTGCCGGCGACAAGCACGGAGATTACAGCCTGCATTGAAGCGCGTGAAGCGGCTTTTTTGTCACCCGCTCCGCAGGAACGGGCTATAAAGGACAGAAATCCCACGCCGATTGCCGATATGGTACCGTTGAGAAGCCAGTTTATTGTGGTGGTGGATCCCACTGCCGCAGTGGCCGCCGTGCCGAGGGAACCTACCATGGCTGTATCAATATAAGACACCCCCGTGTGCATCAGGTGTTCCAGCATCGTAGGCCACGCCAGTCCCATTATTGTATTGAACATCAGTCTGTCTTTTATCGCTTTCACGGGAGCCCTCCGGTGAAACATAATGTGTTGATTATACCACCCGTCGCGATGGGTGTCAAACATAGACGGGTGTCAAACATATAAGAAAGGAGCCCTAAAATTATGTATCTGCAAAGAATGTACCCGAAGCCCGCATATTTTAAGGAGTACGACACTGAGCCCTTTTACTTTGGAAGCGAGATTACAGCGCGTCTATCAGGAAACGTTTCCGACAAGATTGTTGAGGGCATGAAAGAACTTTGGAACAGCTTTTCCTTTACAGCCTCAAGCCTGAAGGTTGAGAAAGTCAAGGGAGATGACTTCTATATTCTAATAGGCGACAGGGATGTGCCTGCGGCAGGGGATTATTATACAATCGCCTCCTCCGCAGCCGGAGCAGCGCTTTCCGCCATCAGTGAAAAGGCTCTATTTGACGGCTTTACCACCCTTGTACAACTGATAACACCGGTGGAGCTGTCGGAAGGAAATGAAAGGTTGTTTGTCTGCCCTTGCGATATTAAAGACAAGCCTACCATTTCATTCCGCTCTATCCATTTGTGCGTATTCCCGGAGTGTGAGCTTTACACAATCGAAAAGCTCATCCGTCTTGCCGGTTTCCTCAAACTCACACATGTTGTGCTGGAGTTCTGGGGCGTACTCAAATACGACTCAAACCCCTACCTTGGTTGGAGCAAGAGCGCCTTTACAAAGGATCAGATAAGACCCCTCATAAAGGTTGCCCACAGCCTTGGGCTTGAGGTTATCCCCATGTTTAACCACTTTGGCCATGCTTCCCAGCAGAGGGGCGCCATTGGCAGACATGTAACACTGAACCAGAACCCACGTATGCAGATGCTCTTTGAACCCGACGGATGGACATGGTGTCTGTCAAACCCCAATGCTATCAAGCTTCTGGGAGACATAAGGGACGAGCTTTGCGAACTTTGCGGCAACGGTGACTATTTCCATATCGGCTGCGATGAAGCATATTCCTTTGCCACCTGCAGTAAATGCGCCTCAAGAGTGCCCTACGAGCTATATGCCGAGCACATCAACGCCATTACAGCCTCCCTATCTAAAAAGGGCAGGCGTCCGATCATGTGGCATGATGAGCTTATCAACCGCAGCGACTTCAAATGTGTAGATACGGTTGTGGCTAACGGTCATGTACATAACACCTACCCGGCGCTTGATCTCCTTGACAAGCGTGTTATAATAGCCGACTGGCAGTACTACTACAAAACAAAAGACAACCCCACAACGCCTTACTTCATAAAAAAGGGCTTTGACACCGTTCTCTGCCCCTGGGACGAGCTTCCAAACGTACGCGCTCTCTGCGACACCTGCAGAGACCTTGGAGCATATGGCGTAATGCTCACCACATGGCATCACCTCTATGGCTACATAAGGTTATTTACCTCTGTCGCCGATATGCTTTGGCAGGGCAGCGACGACAACTTTGACACAGTAGCCCGTATGGAAGCGGCCGCCATCCTGCGCAAGGTTTACCCCTCGGATGATTTCGAGCGTTCCGGCTGGCATCCCTACGAAGTGCTCCCCTATCCCGAGTATCTTGGATAAAAAATAGGACAGAAGAATAACATGAAAGTCACTAAAACCGACCTGTTCTCCCCTGCCTGGCGCTGCGGTATACGTCCCGGTGACAGCATAAGGGAGATAAACGGTCATAGGATCTGTGATGTGCTGGACTATAAGTTCTATTCCTACGAGAAAAAGCTCCTGGTCACCCTTGAAGGGGAGGACGGAAAGGAGCGGAAAGTCACTCTTCGCAAGCGCGAGGGAGAGGATATAGGCCTTGAGTTTGAGACATATCTCATGGATCGCCCCAGAAGTTGCGCCAATAGGTGTATATTCTGCTTCATCGACCAGCTCCCCAAAGGACTTAGGGACTCACTTTACGTAAAGGACGACGACATGCGTCTGTCCTTCCTTTTGGGCAATTACATCACCCTTACAAACCTGTCGGAGCAAGACATAGAGAGGATATGCACCATGCGCATATCTCCTATAAATATCTCTGTCCATGCTACGGATCCAGCGGTTAGGGAGATGATGCTGCGAAACAAAAACGCGGGAAAGTGTATGGACATAATGCGCCGATTTGCCGAGGCGAGAATATCCATGCAGTGTCAGATTGTGGTCTGCCCAGGAATCAATGACGGCGAGATTCTTTTGAACACTCTCCGGGATCTTGAAAGCCTCTATCCGACAGTGGGAAGCGTATCGGTGGTGCCTGTGGGCATCACCCGCTTCAGGGAGGGACTTTATCCCCTAAACACGGTTACAAGGGAAACAGCAGGAGAGATAATCGACATGGTAGAAGAATTTTCCCGCGGCTGCATGGAAAAGTATATGACCTCTTTTGTCTACTGCTCTGATGAAATGTATCTGCGTTCAGGCAGGGAACTTCCTGAGTATGACTTTTATGAGGAGTTCTCCCAGCTTGAAAACGGCGTGGGGCTTATGCGGCTTTTTGAACACGAACTGAAAACAGAACTTGATAAGGTCCAAAATCCCCGTGTTCACAAAAAATTTTCCATCGTTTCCGGTGTTTCGGCGGCTCCTTTCATGCAAAAGATGCTTGACTATGCACTTCAAAAATGTGATAATGTAGACAGCGGCGCTTTTCATGTATACCCAATCGAGAACAACTTCTTCGGTACAACAGTAGACGTGGCGGGACTTGTGGTGGGAGGAGACATAATCGCTCAGCTCAAGGAAAAGTCTTTGGGGGATATACTATATATACCTGCCGTAATGCTTCGTCACGGCGGAGATATGTTCCTTGACGACATGACAGTTGCAGACTTGGAGCAGGAGCTTTCGGTAAAAGTAAGCCCCCTGGAGGTGGACGGCGCCTCTTTTATTAAGACAATATTTGGATAAGGATAAACAGTAAAATGTCAAAACCCATAGTAACCATTGTGGGACGTCCCAATGTAGGCAAGTCAATGCTTTTCAACAGACTCGTAGGCGAGCGTCTGTCAATCGTGGACGATACCCCGGGAGTGACCCGCGACAGGCTTTATAAAGAGACTTCCTGGAGAGGAAGAGAGTTCCTGCTTGTTGACACAGGGGGCATAGAGCCTCACACAGACAACGAAATGCTCCTTTTTATGCGCGAGCAGGCTAACATGGCAATCGACTCTGCCGATGTCATCATACTGGTTACAGACGTGCAGACGGGTGTCACGGCGGCGGACGCGGATGTGGCGGTTATGCTTCAAAAGTCCAGGAAGCCCACAATTCTGGCAGTCAACAAATGCGACCGTCCCGGCGAGCCTCCCTCAGATTTTTACGAGTTCTACTCTCTCGGTTTGGGAGAGCCCATGGCAGTATCAGCTTTTCACGGCATCGGCACCGGCGACCTTTTGGATGAGTGCTTCGCTCTCTTCCCAGAGGAAGAAGAAGCGGTAGAAGACGATGACGTTATAAAGATAGCGGTTATCGGCAAGCCAAACTCAGGCAAGTCCTCCCTTGTAAACTCAATCCTCGGCGAGGAGAGAGTAATTGTCAGCGATATAGCCGGCACCACCAGAGACGCAGTGGACACCTATTTTGAGAACGACTACGGCAAGTTTATGATAATCGACACCGCCGGACTGCGCCGGAAAGCAAGAGTTGACGATGATATTGAGAAATATTCCGTGATTCGCACCCTTCAGGCAATTGACCGCAGCGACGTATGCCTCATTATGGTGGACGCCAAGGACGGCGTTACCGAGCAGGACACGAAGGTGGCAGGCTATGCCCACGAAAAGGGCAAGGCTTCTATAATTGTCGTAAACAAGTGGGATCTCATTGAGAAAGACGAGCGTACGATGAGGGAATTCGATGAGAAGGTACGCATTGGTCTGGCATACATGACCTATGCCCCCATCGCTTTCATCTCCGCTCTCACAGGCTCCAGGGTGGACAAGCTCTATCCCATGATCATAGACGCCAACGAGCAGAGCGCTATGCGCATTTCTACCGGCAATCTCAACGATATACTAAGAGATGCGGTAATGCGCTTTCAGCCGCCCTCCGACAAAGGCAAGAGACTTAAGGTATACTATATTACCCAAACAGGTGTAAAGCCTCCCAACTTCGTGGTGTTTGTAAACGACGCGGAACTTTTTCACTTTTCCTATAAAAGATACATCGAAAACCGCATACGGGATGTCTACGGCTTTGTAGGCACTCCCATAAGGATGACTGTACGCCAACGGGGCGACAGCGACACATCTGACATACACAGAAAATAGTCTGAGATAAGCCGGAGGTGAATTTATGAAAATTCTTATGTTGGTCCTATCGGCGCTGGTGGCTTATCTGCTCGGAAGTCTTAACTTTGGAGTAATCGTATCCCGTCTTGCACTAAATATAGATATAAGGGATCATGGAAGCGGCAATGCCGGCACCACAAATGCCTACCGGGTCATGGGTCCCAAGCTTGCGAAGTTCGTTATCCTGGGTGATGCCCTCAAAGGAGTGTTGGCTTATCTTGCGGGCAGCTGGCTTGCGGGAGAATATGGAGCCCTTACGGCGATGTTTTTCGTTTTAGTGGGTCATGCCCTTCCCGTATTCTTCAAGTTCCGCGGCGGCAAGTGTGCTCTTACCGCCGCTGCAGTCGTCGGAATGTTCGACTGGAGGATAATGCTTATCATCGTCTCCGTCTTTGTTATTACTATCGTAATAACAAAGTATGTATCTTTAGGCTCCATAATGGGAGCGGCGGTCTTCCCGGTGATGGTGTTTGTATGGCATGCCAATCTTCCCTGTATACTAACGGCGCTAGCAATGTCTTTTTTGGTGATTTTCCTTCACAGAAAAAATATAAAGCGCCTGATCGCCGGCACTGAGTCGAAATTTAAGGTAAACAAAACCAATTTAACCAGGGAAGACAAGGAAAAATAGAAAAAATGCTTTACAAACAGAGAAATGTATGCTATAATACTTTTCTGTGTGAACTAAGTAAACCGATGCCATGTTCAGGGACACAGCGCTGTTATTTCGGCGTAAATCCATCACCCTCTACTCGGCATACGGTAATTATTTAAAAATGGAGGAGAACACAACATGTTACTTAAGGAACAAAAGGCACAGGTAATCGAGAACAATCGCGTGCACGAGACAGACACAGGATCTCCCGAGGTTCAGATCGCTATCCTCACCGAGCGTATCACTCAGCTCACAGAGCACCTCAAGATCCACAAGAAGGACAACCATTCACGCCGCGGCCTCTTCAAGATGGTCGGTCATCGCAGAGCTCTGCTCAACTACCTTCAGAAAAAGGACATCGAGCGTTACCGCGCCATTATTGCGAAGCTCGGTATCAGAAAGTAAACGAAAGCAATCGCGGAGGGACAATTATGTTCCTCCGCTAAGCATAATACCGGATACCTCACGTGTTTAGCAGTTGAAGCTGCTCCCGAAGGCAGATTTTTCGGAATCGGCTTCAAGTGCTAAAACTTCTGAGGCTCCGGTAAAATTGAAAGGAGTCAAAATATATGAAACACATGCAATTCCCCGACGAACGAATCTTTGAAACAATCTTCGCCGACAGACCTCTCAAGATCGAGACCGGCAAGAAGGCTCAGCTGGCCAACGGCTCTTGCATGGTTCACTACGGCGACACCGTAGTACTGGTAACAGCCACAGCCTCCCAGAAGCCCCGCGAAGGCATCGATTTCTTCCCTCTCTCCGTGGATTTCGAAGAACGTCTCTACTCCGTAGGCCGTATTCCCGGCAGCTGGGGCAGGCGTGAGGGCAGACCTTCCGAAAAGGCCATACTGGCCTCCAGACTTATCGACCGTCCTATCAGACCGCTGTTCCCCAATGATATGCGCAACGACGTTGCCATCGCCTGTACGGTTTTGAGCGTGGATAACGACTGCTTACCGGAGATCGCCGCCATGATTGGAACCTCCGTAGCAATTTCCATCTCCGATATCCCCTGGAACGGTCCCATAGGCGGCAGCGTTGTGGGACTTGTAGACGGCAAATACGTTATCAACCCCACCTCCGCTCAGCGTGAGTTAAGCCGTATGCACATAACGGTGGCCTCAACCGATTCTAAAATAGCCATGATTGAAGCCGGCGCCGACCAGATTCCCGACGATGTAGTGCTTGAGGGCATTATGTTAGCTCACGAAGAAAATCGTAAGCTTGTTGCTTTTATCAAGTACATTGCCTCTGAAGTCGGTAAGGATAAGTTTGAGTATGCCGCCGTTGAAAGCGATGATGAGCTTTACGAAGCTATCAAGGACTACGCCCTTGAGAAGATGCGTGAGGCAGTTGACACAGACGACAAAACAGTCCGTGATGACAGAATCAACGCCCTCACCGATGAGGTGACGGAGCGCTTTTCCGAAGAATTCCCCGAGACAATCGGTCTCGTTGGTGACTGTATATATAAGCTTGAGAAGTACGTTGTGCGCCGCCTGCTCCTTGACGAACAGAAACGTGTGGACGGCAGAGGCATGGACGAGATTCGTCCCCTTGCCGCCGAGGTAGGTCTTCTTCCCAGAACCCACGGCTCCGGAATGTTTACCAGAGGACAGACACAAGTTCTAACCGTCGCCACACTGGGCACCTCCCGCGATGAGCAGCTCCTCGACACGATATACGAAGAAGAGACAAAGAGATACATGCACCACTACAACTTCCCCTCCTATTCCGTAGGTGAGGCGAAGCCCTCCAGAGGCCCCGGTAGACGTGAAATCGGTCACGGCGCCCTTGCTGAGCGCGCTCTTGAGCCGGTTATCCCCCCTGTTGAGGATTTCCCATACTCCATCAGGCTTGTATCCGAGGTTCTTTCTTCCAACGGTTCCACCTCCCAGGGCGCTATATGCGGCTCCACACTCGCTCTTATGGACGCAGGTGTGCCCATAAAGGCTCCCGTAGCCGGTATTTCCTGCGGCCTCATAACAGAGGGTAACCGCTGGCTCACATTCATCGACATCCAGGGTATCGAAGACTTCTTCGGCGACATGGACTTCAAGGTAGCCGGCACTAAGAACGGTATCACTGCCATTCAGATGGATCTCAAAATAGACGGTCTCACAAGAGAGATCATCGCCAGCGCTTTCGAAAAGACAAGAATAGCCCGTCTCGCTATACTTGACGAGATCATGCTCAAGGCTATCGCTGAACCCAGAAGCGAGCTGAGCGCTTATGCTCCCAAGATGCTTCGCACCACCATCGACCCGGATAAGATCCGCGAGGTCATCGGTAAGGGCGGCAGCGTGATCCAGAAGATCACCGCAGATACAGGCACAAAGATTGATATCGAGGATGACGGCAGCGTATTTATCGCCTCCACCGACATCGAAGCATGCCGCAAAGCTCTCAAGATAATTGAGTCCATCGCCCGAGATCCCCAGGTCGGCGATGTGTTCTACTGCAAGTGCACAAGAATAATGACATTCGGCGCCTTTGTGGAATACGCCCCGGGCAAGGAAGGCATGATCCACATCTCCAAGCTCGAGAACCGAAGAGTCGGCAAGGTTGAGGATGTTATCAACGTCGGTGACATGACATGGGCCAAAGTAATCGAAATCGATGACAAGGGCAGAATCAACATGTCCCGCAAGGACGTCAAGGACGAAGAGAAGGTCTAAGATATCATTTTTGGGCTGCAGCAGAATTATTTCGCTGCAGCCCTTGTTTATTATGTGAGGTAACAAATGACAGTCAACACATTAACTCTTCCCAACGGAGTTCGCATCGTCTCAGAGCGTCTGCCCTATGTGAGAAGCGCCACATTGGGAGTATGGTTCGGCTGCGGCTCAAGATATGAGACAGCAAACATTAACGGAGTTTCACATTTTATCGAACATATGCTCTTCAAGGGCACATCAAACTTTACCGCGGCACAGCTTGCGGAGCGCATGGATGAGCTGGGCGGCGGCTTCAACGCATTCACCTCAAAGGAAGCCACCAGCTTTTACGTAAAGTCCCTTGACACAAACATTCTGGAGTCCGCCAAGGTGCTTTGTGAAATGATTTTCGATTCCTCCTTTGATCCCCGTGAGCTTGAAACGGAGCGGAGCGTCATATTCGAAGAAATTGACATGTATGAGGACACCCCTGACGATCTGGCTGCGGAAAGGCTTACCGCCGGCGCCTTCAAAGGTTCGCCCTTAAGCCGCCCTATCTTAGGCAAACGCTCAACTCTTGAAAAAATGACGCCCGACACCCTCAGAGACTATATGCGGCAGCATTACATGGGGAAAAACACCGTTGTGTCCATATCC
>JAAZBA010000178.1 GCA_012514045.1 Clostridiales bacterium
AGAACGTAGGCTACAGCAAATAAGGTTCAACACCGTCATTCGAAACAATTCCCGCGCTAAGGAACTTCTTTCACGTTTTCTTGAGGAGTGCATGAATAAGGACGATGCCTATGAGATGGCTGCCGAAAGCATATTAGGAGAATTCTTTGCCTGGCTTATCAGAACCGAGGTGCGTGACTACATCCCCGAAAGCGAATACAGCTACATCTCCGGAAATCTTCTTCACATAGCCCCGGCAATAAGACATATCGTTGAGTTTTACATGGAGAGTTTAACGATATCAGAACTTGCCGATATATGTCACCTTTCTCAATATCATTTTTGTCGCGTATTTCAAAAGCTTACGGGACTTACTCCCATTCAATTTATCACAAAGCATCGGCTTGAGCAGGCTTACCAGCTGCTTATATATTCAGATATGAGTGTATCGTCTATTTCGGAGAATGTTGGCTATTCCGATCCCGGCTATTTCGCCAGGCTCTTTAAGAAAATGTACGGCACAACACCAACTCAGACACGTCTCTCCCGCGGTTATATTATCGCAAATGGAGAAATTTTGAGAGATGATGATAAATATGAGCAAAATAATCCTGATTATTCTCAAAAAATACTATTGTAACAATATAAAATTCAAGTTATAATATTATTGCTGTGATAAAAAGTATTAAAATCATCTTTAGTTTTTTACCAGTAAAATGCCTCGTCGTAGGTAAATAAATCATGGAGGAATACCAATGAAAAAGCTTTTAGCACTGTTACTCGCTGTTCTGATGCTGGCAACCATGTTCACAGGCTGCTCTCAGAACAAGAAGTCCGAGGATTCGTCCTCAACCGCTTCTACCGAAACAAAGGCAGAAGAGAAGAAAGAAGAACCCAAGAAGGAAGAACCCAAGAAAGAGGAGCCTAAAAAGGAAGAACCCAAAAAGGAAGAGCCTAAGAAGAAAGAGGAGAAAAAAGAAGAAGCAGCTCCCTCTACCAAAGTTGATGAGTATTCTCTTCGTATGTCCTGGTGGGGCTCTCAGGTTCGTCACGACGGTACAATCAAGGCTATCGAGATGTACATGGACAAAAACCCCAACGTCAAGATTGAATACGAATATTCCGGATGGGATGGTTATTGGGACAAGATAGCCGCACAAGCTGCTGCCAATGAACTCCCTAACATCTGGCAACAGTCCATCGCATATGTTAAGATGTATGCCGATGCCGACCAAATACTTGACCTTCAGCCCTACGTTAATGAAGGGTATATTGATCTTAACGATTGGAGCCAAGGTGCCGTAGACACAACACGTATCGATGGTAAGCTTTTCTCTCTTACACTTGGCAACTCTGCCCACACGATCCTCTACGATCCCGATATCTTCAAAGAAGCAGGAGTTGATCTCCCCGACTTCGACTGGACTTGGGACGACTACAAGGCAACCGTAAAGGCTATCAACGAGAATCTTGGAATTTATGGCGACTGCACCTTCCCAAACATGAACGCTAAAGATGGTCTGCGTCACTATGTATTCTCTCAGGGATACACAATGTACAACGAGGACCAAAATGCACTCAACTTCCCTAAGGAGCTCATGGTGGAATACCTTAATTGGGAACTCGAGCTTCAGAAAGCCGGCTATATCGCCGATCAGGCGACACAGGGTGAAATCACCACAGTCGAAGCCTCTCTTCTTGTAACAGGCGAAGCAGCTATGAACAGTTCAATGAATTCCAATATGTGTGTTGCCACTATGGAAGCCGCCGGCAAGCCCATGGCAATGGTTTGTTATCCCCACTAGAAGGCGAATCCCGCTGGGGTACTGTTCTTGGACCGTCTCAGCTCATAAACATCTCCAATACAGGTACAGATGATGACAAGATTGAGTCTGCCAAGTTTGTTAACTTCTTCGTAAATGACATTGATGCTAACCTGGTGCTTGCAGCCGAGCGCGGTGTTCCCGGAAACAACAAGGTTTGTGACGCCATCCTTGAAAGTGATGTTGCCAGCGAGTATGCAAAGATAACGATCGAATACGTTAACACCGTAGGTCCGAACACGGAAGCTGACCCTGACGCTCTCCGCCCACCCGCCGATGGTGAAATTATCACAATCTACGGTAATTATCACGATCAGGTCATGTTCGGTCAGATCTCCGCAGAGGATGCCGCTGACGGATTCTTCAAAGATGCCAACGCGCTTCTTGCAAAGTAATCTAAATTACAGTCGCAGCTCGGGGGAAGCAGCTTTCGCAGCCTCCCCCGAGGCTGTTTTACCTACTCTCTGAAAGGAGCAGTTTAGAACATGGCAGATAAAACCAAAATGAAAAAACATTTTCTGTCCAACAAAGCCAAAGAAGGACTGACAGGCTATCTGTTTATCTCCCCATGGCTTATTGGTCTTCTTTTGTTTACTATATATCCGATGTTTTCTTCTCTCTATTACTCAATGACGGATTTTGATATCCTTAACAAGGAAAGCTTCATCGGCCTGAGGAACTATATCAACATTTTCACCGATGACCCCCGCTTTCGAAAGAGTGTCGCTGTAACTTTTAAATATACATTTTTCCAAGTTCCTCTAAAGCTCGGCTTTGCTCTGTTTGTTGCCATGCTCTTTAAAAGCAACCGCCGCGGAGTAAATCTCTATCGTTCGCTCTATTATCTTCCCTCCATCTTCGGTGGAAATATAGCCATAGCTATCATGTGGCGCCAGATAATGGGCAGAAATGGAGCTGTCAACGCAATTCTTAAGTCACTTGGGCTAATTACAACTGCTAAGTCCTGGATTGCCTCTCCCAATACGGCTCTTGGCTCCCTTATTCTGCTTTCCGTCTGGCAATTTGGATCTCCTATGCTTATTTTCCTTGCAGGGTTAAAACAAATACCTCAGTCATACTATGAAGCCGCTTCTATTGACGGCGCAGGAGGTCTGAAAAAATTTCTACACATCACTCTTCCCTCCCTTTCGCCGATTATTTTCTACAATTTTCTTATGCAGACAATCGGCTCGTTCATGTCTTTTACTCAGAGCTACATAGTCACAGGCGGCGGCCCCGTCGATTCAACACTTATGTATGCTCTGTACATATATGACACGGGCTTTACAAATTACCACATGGGCTACGCCTCGGCATTGTCCTGGATAGCGCTTATAGTCGTAGGTATTATCACAGCCATTATATTCAAGACCTCAAACTACTGGGTCTTCTATGAGTCAAAAGCGGAATAGGAGGTAATGAAGATGGGTGTACGTTCAAAAAAGCACATTGTAACCTTTATTTTTCACTCCTTTGTTATTATCCTTGGTGTGGCTATGCTCTATCCCATTGCTTGGATGATCGCGAGCTCCCTTAAGCCTTCCGATGAAGTATTCAAAAACGCCGGTTCTCTTATCCCCTCCGAATTCGTGTGGTCGAACTACACTGAAGGCTGGAAAGGTTTTGGAAACACTTCTTTTTCCACTTTCTTTAAGAATTCCTTTGTCGTAACCGTTATTGCAGTTATCGGTCAGGTGTCATCCTCTGCCATTGTTGCCTACGGATTTACGAGAATCCGCTTCCCCGGCAGAAAAATCATGTTTACCGCAATGATTATTACAATGCTTCTGCCTGCGCAGATACTGCTCATTCCACAGTATATAATGTTCGGTCAGTTCGGATGGATCAATACTTATTTGCCTCTCATTGTCCCTTACTACTGCGGCAGCGCATTCTTTATTTTCCTGATTATGCAATTTATTCAAGGAATCCCTAAGGAGCTTGACGAATCCGCCTTCATTGACGGCTGCGGGAAGTTCCGCACCTTCGTTCAAATTATCCTTCCCCTTGCCACGCCGGCTATTGCCACAACAACAGTTTTCTCCTTCTATTGGAAGTGGGATGACTTTATGGGTCCCCTCCTTTATCTGCAGACTCCCGCTAAATATACAGTGTCCATAGCGCTTAAGTGCTTTGCCGATCCGTCTGCTGTAACAAACTGGGGAGCAATGTTCGCAATGTCCTCTCTGTCGCTTATACCAAGTTTCGTAATCTTTATTTGTTTCCAAAAATACCTGGTGGAAGGTATCTCCACTACAGGACTGAAAGGCTAAAAAATCGCTTCCACCCCACGATATAAATACGTGGGGTGGAACTTTTTTATGCGTAGTATGTTGAGTACTTTTCCATTGCGTCCATTACGGCTTTTACGTTTTCTAAAGGGGTACCGGGATAGAGCCCAAAAATCATGGCGAAACCTCCGGATTTATCTCCCAGAGTTAAAACCTCGTATTTTATTAGTTTTTCAATATCCTCTGGAGTTCCATATCTTGTAATACTCTGACGGTCGAGGTCGAGCTCAATACATAGCTTTCCCTTGTATTTATCCCGTATCCATTCTATGCCGTTGACAAGATCCTGAAGATTGAGAACCTGAACGCCGCTGTCCACAAGCTCGTCTGCAAGCGCTCTTATGTCGCCATCGGAGTGCATATGTACTATGGTATCGCTTTGTAGCGCTCGTTTCATAAGCCTTGAGTAGCTGGGCTTTATATACTTTACAAAATGCTCAGGCGATACCATCGGGCCTTGCTGCATACCAAGATCTTCGGCGAACTCCATTATATCAACATTCATGTCGAGATAACAATCCACTATATATTGATTAAACTCTTCAATCTTTTCAATCAGTTTCCATAGCCTGGGCTCCTCGTCAGCCATGTCGAATATAAGGTTCATGTACCCTCTCAAGTCGCTAAGCTGCAGAAATGTATGTCCATGGCGAAGGGATCCCCGTGTTATATGCCTGTCAGCCTTATATTTTCCAATACGCGCAGCCTCATCGTCCCAGTTGATAGAGCCGATGCCCATACATACAGACGGATCAGGCGCCTTCCATGTTTTAAAAGCATTCCAGTCCTCAAGAGGATGTCCTGTGACCGTTCCTGTCATGCCTTCTACAGTGGTCTCCCATACACAGCCGAAGTCATCCGTGTAGGGAACACCTTTGCGGTTTACATTTCCACTTTTCGGTTTAAATCCCTTGGGAGGCCTTATAAAGCCGGGAAACAAAAAACGATGCTCCTCCATCAAATCGAACAAAGCTTCTGTATCGTATGTGTAGTAGCTAGAAGGATTTACGGAGAATGTCATGGGGATAAAGTCAGGGTGCTCAAATCGGATTGATTTTATAAGACTCTCTTCAAACGTTGTCATATTTTATTCTTTTACGCTCTCACAGAAACGCTTATATGCATCTCTGAGTTCAATTGCCTTCTCCTCCGGAGCAGTGGGATTACAGTGAGCCCATACGCCGGTCTCGCTTGAGGCATTGAACTTAATTTTGTCCTTCGAGCGCATAGGCGGGAAGAACTCGATATGGAAGTGATAGTCCTTGCTACAATCTCCGCTGTTTACGGGATTCTGATGCATACACATCATATATGGGAACACAAATCCGAAAAGGCTGTCAAGGGTACCAGCGGCAAATTTAACGGCGTGGGCAAGGCTGTCCTTCTCCTCGTCGGTAAACTGCGCAAGATTCTGCTTGTGAGCCTTTGAAAGTATATATATACCGTAAGGGTATTCACAGAAAAATGGAATGAATACGCTGAAATGTTCATTCTCGAACACCATTCTGCGTCCGTCCTTCTGCTCTTCACGAAGCATGTCGCAGATTAGGCAGCGGCCTTTCTCTTCATAATACTCTCTGCAGGATTCTGTTTCAAGCTCAATTTTCTTCGGAATGAAGCTGTAGCCGTATATCTGACCGTGTGGATGAGGCATTGTAACACCTACCACATCGCCTCTGTTTTCAAAAATGAAGACGTACTTTATCTTCTCGTCTTTGCTCAGCTCCACAAAGCGCTCCGTCCAAAGATCAACCAGCTTTCTTACATGCCACAAGGGAAGCTCGGGCAGCGTAATCGTATGCTTTGGGGAGTAAAGAATGACCTCGCACTTGCCGTAGGAAGGAGCCGTTTTATAAAGTTCTGTTTCCACATCATCGGGAATCGGAGGATCTTGCGAAAGAGCTGGGAAATCGTTATCGTATTTTAGCACGTCAAATTCATCGGGCACCTTGCCTGAGCCGGGGCAAAAGGGGCACCAATTCTTGGGCATCTGAGGTCTGTTTTGCCTGTGAGACGCGATCATTATATAGTCCTTCGTCAGCGGATGATATCTGAGCTCAGCCATGGGTAATTTCCTCCGTCTTTAGAAATAATACGCATATTATACCATAAACCACGAAAAAAGCAATATTTTTTCGAAAAAACTCGATTTTAAATCAAAATTGCCTTGATATTGCGCTTGACATCATTTATAATGGTTTAAAATTCATAGATAACCTGAAAGGACACACCGCAATGAACAACAAATACCTTCTTTACACCGATTCTACCTGCGATTTGACACCGGAGCTTTATGATGAACTTGACCTGAAGAGATTTTACCTCAAGGTCAACTTTGACGGTCGGGAATACAAAGATAACGGAAAGGATATAGATTATAAGCATTTCTATCAACGTATGGCTGCTGGTTCCATGCCAACCACCGTGCAACTAAACGTTCAGCAATTCCTTGATGAGTTCACACCGCTTCTCAAGGAAGGCTTTGATATTCTTTATCTGGCTTTCTCCTCCGCTCTCAGTGGTACCTACAACAGTGCCTGCATCGCAATATCTGAGCTTTCCGAACAGTTCCCCGAGCGGAAAATATGTGTTATTGACTCTCTGGCGGCTTGCGGAGGCGAGGGGCTCTATGCCTACTGCGTTGCTAAGAAGAGACTTGAAGGCGCCTCATTTGATGAGCTTCGCGTCTGGGCAGAGAAATTCCGCTACAATATATGCCACTTCTTTACTGTAAACGACCTGCTCCACCTCCATCGCGGTGGCCGTGTTTCCAAAACATCCGCCATTTTAGGCACTCTTGTGGGTATCAAGCCTGCCATGTATGTGAATAATCTGGGAGAACTCTGTCTCGGCAGTAAGGTCAGAGGTCGCGCCGCTGCTCTTAAGACCCTTGTCACAAAGCTGTGCGAATGTGTCATGGATCCCGAGGATAACATAATAATTATCAATCAAGCTGACTGCGAAGATGAGGCAAATCATGTTGCTGATATGATTCGCGAAAGAATTAATATTAAGGAGATCAAAGTCCTACCTATGGGCCCTGTTATAGGCGCCCATGTCGGCTTAGGCTGTATGGCTCTCTTTGCCGTCGGATATGAGCGTAAATGGTAATTTATCAGTAGATTTTTAAACATATTGTACGTTGCAAAAAATCATTTCCTGTGCTATAATATTTTTGACTCAAACGGTACCCCTCATCCGTATGAGAAGTAGATTATAAGGGGTTAATCATATGTCAAAAAGATTATTTACCAGCGAATCGGTAACCGAAGGACATCCCGATAAGCTTTGCGATCAGATTAGTGACTCTATTCTCGATACCATTCTATCAAATGATCCCTCCGCTCGCGTAGCATGTGAAACTATAGCCACAACAGGTATGGTTTTTGTTACGGGTGAAATTACAACAAATTGTTATGCCGATATCCCCTCCATTGTCCGCAAGACCATTAAAGACGTTGGCTACGACAACTCTGCCTACGGCTTCGATTATAAGTCCTGCGCAGTGCTCACTTCAATTGATGAGCAGTCCCCTGATATAGCTCTTGGTGTCGACGCATCCGATGAGTACAAGGTCTCTGACGTTGACAGATATGATATTACAGGCGCAGGAGACCAGGGAATGATGTTTGGCTTTGCCTGTGACGAAACACCAGAGCTTATGCCCGCTCCCATTGCCTACGCCCATCTTCTTGCAAGAAGAATGTCAGAACTTCGCAAGGACGGCACACTCCCCTTTTTACGTCCCGACGGTAAGACACAAATAACTATTCTTTACGATGAATCCGGAAACGTCAAAGGAATTGATACTGTGGTTGTTTCCTCTCAGCACAGCCCCGATATCGAGCTTGGTGACCTTCGCAGCGAGATAAAAAGCAGGCTTATTCTGCCTACTCTTCCCGAGAAACTCCTCACCGCTGACACAAAATTCTACATAAATCCCACAGGACGCTTTGTCTTAGGAGGGCCTCCCGCTGACTCCGGTCTTACAGGCCGAAAGATTGTTGTCGACACTTACGGAGGATACGCCCGTCACGGCGGCGGCGCATTTTCCGGCAAAGATCCCACAAAGGTTGACCGCAGCGCAACTTACATGGCTCGCTGCGCCGCTAAAAATGTTGTGGCGGCAGGTCTTGCCAGACGCTGCGAGATTCAGGTATCCTACGCTATCGGTGTGGCAAGACCCGTATCCTTTTTTATTGACACCTTTGGCACAGGAAAAATGGATGACGAAAAGATCGCAGCTCTTGTAAACGAAAAATTCGACTTTCGTCCTGCCAGCATCATTGAACAACTGGGACTTCGCAGACCTATTTACCGCCAGGTAGCTTCCTACGGCCATTTCGGCCGCCCCGACCTTGATCTCCCTTGGGAAAAGGTTGGAATTTTAGGATAAACAGCAGATAAATATGTAATGATAGATAAGTGATAATAAAGCGGTACCTGATTGGGTGCCGCTTTATTCATACAGTGTGCCAAAAAAGAACAGTCATGATCAAAACCATGCCTGTTTTTAGTGTTTTTGTCTTTATTTCTTTAATCATCGGGATGGATTACATGTGCCGTTGATGACTAAAGTCTTCCAAGCAGCGCGTCAACGCTGGGACCGGGGATTCTTCCCAGGTAATCGGGACCTACATTAAGGAGGAGGTTTGCTCCCTTTTCATTGCAGCGGCGAAGGATATCATCAATCTGTGCCCTTGTCTTCCATTCGTTGTCAAAGGATTTGTATCCCCATGTGCGGTTCAGCGTTACAGGAGCTTCCACAAGCTCATCCGTATATTCCTCCGGGAGCTTGTTGTCTCCACAAGAGCGATAATCTCCCATATTGTTGCCGATCCTCGAATTTATGAGGCAATCGGGCTGATAGAACTTCACAAGGTTGACAAGCTCACGGCTCTGCTCTGGTGTTATGACTCCGGGGGTATCGAAACAAATGAGACAAATGTCGCCGTACTGTGTCATTATTTCTTTTAACTGGGGCTTTATCTTCTTTTCAAAGCATATAGTGTAATTCTTGTTTTCACGATCGGGGAAATCCCAGTCGTTATCCCAACTCATACCCACATTTGTATGATATCGATCTGCGCCATATCCTCCGCCGTGGGGTTCATGCCAGTCGATTTCCTGAGAATAATACAGCCCCAGCCTTATATCATGCTTCCCGCAAGCTTGCGCAAGCTCGCCGATAACATCCCTGCCAAAGGGTGTAGCATCCACGATATTGTATTTATCTGCCTTTGAATGATACATGGCGAAGCCGTCATGATGCTTTGATGTGACGACAATATACTTCATTCCCGCGTTTTTCGCTGTAAAAACCCATTCTTCAGCGTCGAAGTATATGGGATTAAAAATTCCGGCAAGTCTTTCGTATTCTTTTATCGGTATCTCGTGCTTCGACATTATCCACTCGCCGATGTAGTCCATTCTATGTCCATTCCACTCGCCGGCAAGCAGAGAATACAGTCCCCAATGCACCATCATGCCGAATTTGGCGTCTTTAAACCATTTTCTCGGATCCATTTATAATACCTCCGTAGTTTTTAAGCCCGATAGGGCAGTACTTGCCTTATCGGGCTTTCAGATTTTATTCTTTGTCCTCTGTTTCCGCTTCAATATATACACCGCTTTCAAGCTGCGTAATCTGCTCGCCGTCCTTGTCAAGGTATGCAAATCGAACTATGGAGTAACCATCATTCTTTACCGTAATTGTGACGTCACCTGTCTCTTTAAGCTCAGTGGGCTCAATATCTACCACATCGTCCTCTTCCTCGCTTACGATAACCATATCTACGTCACCACCGATTACTACATGAAACGTCCTTGAGTCTCCTACTTTCTCCAGTATGCCGGAGAAAGAGTCGATACCATAGGGGGCAATTGCTGCACTCCATTCGTTCTTACCCCCATAAGCCGGGGAGGAAATAGCAGCATACTGCTCACCCTTCACTCCGAACAGACCTGCTGATGCCTCGAAATAATACCTTTCTCCAGCTTCAAACATACCGCCCAAACCGAACTCTACAACTCCGCCGTTTGTCTCAGGATCGGAGAATACATTTACGTTCTCAAGTCCATCCTCTGCGTTTATATTGAACTCCCTGAATACGCTGTCATCGGAGTAACGGTAAGCGGTTAGTGTACCCTTTCTGACCTCGATTGAAGGACGCTCGAATATAAACCTGATTACATTTATACCGCAGGGCAGCAAATCGTTCTCACTATTGGGGTACAGCGTAACCTCGCCGATTTCCCCGTCACGGTATAGCATTGACATCTGCATCTGTGTTGCCGCCTCAGTGCCCATACATCCTGAAAGCAGCAACATAAGCAACGCGATAATAAGTACAACAGATAATCTTTTTTTCATAAGCCTTTAGCCCTGATATTTCTCTTCCTCTTCCATAAAGGCAAGAATCTCTTCCATTGACTTTATTCCAGTGGAAGCGCCATGAGCCATTACACAGTGGGTAGCAACAGCGTTGGCAAATTTTGCGCACTTCTCAATATCCCAACCCTTACTGAGTCCGGAAAGGAAGCCGGAGCAGAAGGAGTCGCCGGCGCCTGTAGAATCAACAGACTTGATTCTGTTGTAGGTGGGAACCTGCATCTCGATGCCTTCCTTTGTCTTGATATAGCAACCCTTCTTGCCTATCTTGAGCACTACAACCTTCGGACCCATGGTAAGGAACTTGTCTGCTATTTCTCCATACTCAGTAAGTCCACCGGAGAGGGGTACTGCTTCCTCATAGCTAGGCATGAAGTAATCAATATAGGGCATACTTGGTCCTACCAGCTCCATCCAGCGTCCTGTGGAATCCCAGCATACGTCATATGCTGTTGTCTTGCCCATCTCTTTACACTTCTTCAGAAACAGAGCGCAATCCTCTCCGTCGAAGGAAGGAAGAAGCAATCCGCCTGTGACAAATACGATATTTGTTTGAGCAACGACGTCATAATTAGCGTCCTTCTCTCTGAATATACCGTTTGCACCGGTGCAATGTATAAAGGAACGCTCACCATCTGGGCTAACAAGGACAAGGGAAGCAGATGTGCCTTTTTCTTTTGTAACGGAGAGGCCTTCTGTTGCAACGCCCATTGCTTCCAGTTCGCTGGCCATGAATCTGCCAAAACCGTCATCGCCGATCATACCAAGTACGGCGCCTTTGAGTCCAAGCTTGGACACGTTGATGGCACAGGTTGCGGCATTGCCACCTGTGTAAAGACCGATACTGTCACAAAGGTCAAGCTTGCCCTTTTCAGGGAGCGCTGTTACAGGCTTTGCTATTGCATCGGCTACAAGGATTCCAAGACTTACTACATCATACATAATATTTTCCTCCATTGTTAAAATTCAGGTATATAGTCCGTTTCTGCATCCATGCAGAACGGCTTAAGCACTTTAAAATTGCGAAACGCGATATGACTGCAATAGGTACCGAGTCCCACTTTATTACAGTCAGGGTCATATATGGGATTGTTTTCGCTTAAGATTGATATTACAACGCCTTCGATAGCTACGAAACTCATGTTGCCCACGATTCCCGCGTTTACATGGTATTCCTTTCCGGGCTCGGCTTTGAAGGCAGCAGAGAGCACTCTGGGGCTGCACTCGGGATATCTCTCTATACCCGTGTATCCATGCCACCAGCCATTGATACCAGCAATATAGGCTGTATCAGAGTCGTTTATCTCATTGTTCCAGCCTTTTGAGCGCCAGGTACAGTTCATATCATTGGTACAAGGCGGAATTATTGTACCATAGAAATCAAGCATTACATCACCGACAAAGGGACGCTTTAGATAAATTATGCCTCCGGCGTTGCCTCTGTATAGCCCGGTAAGAATTCCGTTTTCAGCGGTCCATTCTCCCCCAGTAATATCCCAGTTCTCTTCCCATCCGGCACAAAAGCTGTCCGAATAGAGAATTTTGCTCTTTTCAGGGATTATTTCCCTGTCTACTATCAACAATCCCATAGCTTACGGAATCAGCTTCGGACGAAGCACCTCCCGCTTGAGCTGCTCTGCTTTGGCGAGAAGCTCGGCTGTTGTAGCGCCAGACTTTAGCATATCGTAATATATGCGGATATAGCCCGCTGCAGCGCTGTTTTTGTCAAGCTCCATATGGTTTACGATTACATTGTCAACTCCGCCTTCTTTGATCATTGCCTGAATGTATTCCGACCCTTCGTCGTTTTCTATTGTGAAGAACATGCCGGCAGCGGCACCCAGAGCAATATACACACACCCACAATCCTCGTTTTCCGCCAACTTAAGGGCTCCGGCGAAACGGTCGGAGGAGGAGAGTTTGCGTTTTGCGTCGCGGCCGACTCTTGCGACAGTGTCTCCAAGAGCGCGATTTCCAAAACGGAGAAGGAGATCTTCTATATGCTCTGAAAGCTTTTCCAAGGGGTAATCAAAGTGACGGCATATGGCAAGAGCGGACTCTGTCATAGCTCTTTGAACAGTGATCTTTACATAGGGATCCTCAATGGACTGCCAGATATATTCCTTATCATTGAGCTTGCCAATATAAGCCGTAAGAGCGTGACCCATGTTGTGTAAGTATAATTTACGTCTTATATAGAACTCAAAGGGAGTGTATGGATGAAGACCGGGGATATCAGGATATTCGCCCTTCCATGCCGCTCTGTCAACAGGAAGCTGACAGTATTCTTCAACGCATACTCTGAGTATATCTCCCTTGCGCATCTCATCTGTCATGACCGGAACCATTCTGCCGATTGAAGCCTCAACAAGTCCGGTGGTCTTATCGAATATAGCGATTTCTTCCTCTGTAAGAGTTTCGCAGATAAGTTTACGCATTAGCTTGTCCGCGTCGATAAGATTCTCACATATTACAATATTGAAAGGCTCAAGATTGCCATCCGCCCAACGCTTTTTAAGACTCGCGGCAATAAGGGGAACTATTTTCGGCATAATATTCACACCTACAGCAGTAGCCATAGCGTCGGCAGCAGCAATTGTATTTATAACTGCTTCATTATCCATGCCGCTAACAGCGCTTACACCGGTGATTATTTCATCACGGCTTCCATCATTGGATACAATCTCAACCGGGTACTGTTTGAGCTCATTTATCGCATCAACAACCTGCATGTTGACATCAATGAACTTGACCTCATACCCTGCCTTAGCGAACAGTGCGCCGATAAAGCCACGGCCTATGTTACCTGCGCCGTACTGCACAAATGTCTTCATGTAACAAAAACTCTCCTTAGTAATTTTTATTAATTTGCGACTTTTTAAATCATCTTGACTTTACTAACAAAAACATATAAAATAATATAAACTCAGCTATTGAAAGGAAAATGCTTACCATGATCAAAAGAGTTGCCGCCGTTCATGACCTCGCCGGTCTCGGACGCTGCTCACTCACAGCCATAATCCCCATTCTGTCCGCAATGGGTGTTCAGTGCTGCCCCGTACCTACAGCTATTCTTTCAACCCAGACGGGAGGATACTCGGACTACAGCTTTTTCGACATGACAGAGGAACTAAAGCCCTATATTGAACACTGGAAATCGAGAAACGAGCGCTTCGATTCCATATACACCGGATTTCTCGGCTCGGCGGATCAGATTTCCATGGTTAACGACTTTATCCGTGACTTCCGCCATGAGGATTGCATTGTTATGGTGGATCCTGTTCTCGGTGACAACGGAGAAGCATATGCCACCTGCGACGCTCTTCTTTGCTCTAAGATGTATGAGCTGGCGAAATGCGCGGACATCATCACGCCAAACCTTACGGAAGCCGCTATACTTCTTGGCGAGAGCTATTCAAACGCTCCCACAGACGAAAAAGGTATAAAGCTCTGGCTAAAAAGGCTTTCAGACTTAGGGCCAAGGCATATTGTTATTACTGGTCTTTCAAAAGGAAAGGACAAACTCGCGGTAGCAGTCTATGATAAGTCCACAGGAAACGCAGCTCTTCTGTCCGGAAACAAAGTCGGAGGCGATTACCCCGGTACCGGAGACATTTTTGCAAGCGTGCTGCTGGGAGGGCTTCTTTCGGGAGGCGATCTCTTTAAATGCACGAGACAAGCCATGGATTTTGTCCATGACAGCGTTAAGTACACCTTCGAGTGCGGCTCTCCCGTACGTGAGGGGCTCCTCTTTGAGCATACCCTC
>JAAZBA010000192.1 GCA_012514045.1 Clostridiales bacterium
ACACTCATCAAGGCGGAACAGTAATACTGGCAGTATTAAAAGATAAAGCTAACGCAAAGATTGAAGTCAGTGATAATGGAAACGGGATACCTGAAGAACACCTTGAACATATATTTGAACGCTTTTACCGGGTTCCAGGCTCAGAAAACGAAGATAACGGCTCCGGGTTGGGCCTGGCAATATGCAAAAGTATCGCGGAAGCCCTTGGAGGGAAGATTTCGGTTGAAAGCAGGGTTAACAAAGGCTGCACTTTTATTGTTGCTTTACCTGTGAGTAAAAACGGGTAAAGTGTGAACCCTGATATATGTATCATGATGCGATCGTATAGCTTTCGTTTGCTGATGGTGGGCATTGGTTGACAGATTCCGAACTGTTGTTTGAAGGAAAGAGTGTTATCTCAGCATTACAATGTTTACTAGCTAATAACCTCAGATGGGTATGATAAGCCGTAAAAGTTTGAATCCCGCTCTGTAACACATGACAGGAGAGCGGGATTCGTTGTTTTGTCAAGACACTAGATTATGACCTTATTCTGGATATCATGTGCCGAGGAGGATGCTTTCACGATAAAAGTACAAAAGTGTTAAAAAGATGTTCAAACGTAGCATTGACTTGCTCACTTTTATCTCGTTCTGAATATACATAGAAATCCCACTTACGATTGTTGTGGCTGAAAAGAGCCGTTTTCTCGAACTTTGAAGTCAGATTACTCGTTGTCTCAGTATATAATGTTACTATCTCGCAAGGTTCCCCTGACACGAAGCTCGAGGAACGTTCCAAAAGTTCTCTACCTGAAACGGACAAAAGTCTATCCACGACTTGTTTGACATCGGTATATTCAGAGGAATAGTTGCTAATATTAACCCCCAACACGATTTCCGAACCATCGGCCAATTTGCCGACTAAGCGGACTCCGTTTACAGCTTGCGGAGCAGAGTAGGCATGATTCAGGGCCAATTTGTATCCGGAAGGATATTCGAAGGAGTAATGGTCAATTCCTTTAAGCTGCTCGAAGATTTTGTAACCTGAGTCATTGCAACCGAACAGGTTTGCAAGGCAAGAAAATATCAAAACAACAACTAATATCCTTGCGAGCACTCTGTTTTTTATTATATTTACCACGACTTCACCGTTTCAAAAGTGGCTTTCCTTGTATATCTTACTACCATTAAGACAAATCAGGATTGACATTCATTATAGATCCTTGATACGTCCTGTAGATTGCCCATATGCCCAGCAGACTAAATATCATGGTTGCCAGTAGGTTTCCGATGAATGCCCATGTGGCAAAAGGGGCAGCCAAGACGTCGACAAACAGAATAAAAGACAGGCATAGTAAGACAAGGGAAATGCCATCGAAAAGATAAACCTCATTTTCCGGTCCCCGCTTCTCTCTTATCATCTGTATTATTCCTCCGACAACCAATGCCAATCCCGGTATCAAACTAAATATCAGGCTTTCGATCCTGAAGTTTGGGAATATACCGTAGAAGGAATAGATATAGACTATGCCCAAAACAGTTGAACTTATTCCGTAAAATTTGGGCCTTGAAATAAACGAGCCTGTAAGGGCCAAGACAGTCCCGGAATAGCCAAGGCTGGCAACTACGAAGTATCCCCCACTGGAAGCTCCGTGCAGCCCGGGCTCGAAGTAGTTCGCCCATGAAGCGGAAAAGGAGAAAAGTAACTCGGAGATAATAATTAAAAGACCCAACCAGCTTATTATTCTTAATCTGCTTTTCATCTTACACCTCCTGAATGAAGAGGTGTCATTGGAGCAAGTTTATTCTTTTTCCAGCTGCCAGTTCCTGTAGCGCTTTATCCCTATCCATATCAAGAGGAAGCTCAGCAGTATCTCTCCAGCTATCAGGGCGTAACCTTCTATACTCAGGCGGAGGTTGTGGGTATTAAGCCATGATAATATTGGAAATAAGGGCATCAAGGCAATCGCTACTCCTAACGCAATTAGAGTCATGCCCTTTTTACGTGTGTATCCTGACCAGATCAGTCCACCGACAAATGTATACATCATTAATATTCTATATACGAGCCCCAATTCCAGAGGACCTCCGAAAATACTAAAGCCCAGTGCCACCAACCCGAGAAAAATAATACTGGTCCAAAATTCGTTGCTCTTTACCCACTCTATCACAACCTTACACTTACCTCCTGCCATACTACCATATGAAGCTGTCAGAACCCTGTTAGCCCAAAGTGGAGGTTAGTTGATTCAGTGTTCCAATATGCAGCATTCTAGACAGTCAATGTGCCATTACACTACTTATCCTGCTTTCTATTTCAACAATACTGTATTCTCCGGCTACACCGATCACCTGACCATTTTCACAAGACCATTTCCCCTGAAGCGCTCCAGTGACAATAAAAGAATCAAGATCAGGGTTATACCTCAAAAACAGCAGGGCTTCTTCTCCTAGTCGAAATTCTGGTTCATCTTCTGCAATGATGACAGAACCATCAATCCTGCCCCCTCGAGTTTGTATTACCAGGCTCTCTGAAGTTTGCCCGTAAAGCAATTTGGAAACTTCAACTGCAACATCAGTAAATATTAATTGCGTGTTCTGCCAGGTTCCACGGTATACGGGCCCGATATCGGTAACGGTCCCGGTTAGAATAACGTCTGAAGATTTTATTAATTCATCGAGTTCGAGCTGAACCATAACGCTGCTTATTAGCTGAACATCATCATTAGGATGTGGTGTTACTTTATTTGAAGTAAGAGTAGGATCCTCGTTGAGGATTTGGTTACAGGAAAGGCCTAGCCCTGCAAGCAGGGCCAATATCACTATATTTATAATCACGTGTTTCATTATTGTTCTCCTTATGTCCCATATATGTAAATAATGCCATCGATATCATCCTGGTGTAAATCGCGTTTGATTTGATCTAGAGCTATATAGCCGTACATTACCTTGCCAGAGTCTGCAGGATCATACAAATCATTCAACATTAACCAATGTCCAAATTCATGTAACGCTACGGTTTCGGTATCAAATGTATCATATGCACTGCCCCATGAAAAATCATGATATGTGTTAAATATAAAGTCTGCTTCACTAATGATGAAATTGGAATAAGATATCCAGCATTGAGCAATAATGTGTTCATAGCCAACACCGAAATTGTAGGCAGTTACATCATTATTTGTTACCCAATAGGAATCTAAGCTGAAATTTGCACCGGCATTGGACCATGTGTCTGCTGCTGCTAATGTGCCATCAATCAGAGCTTGGTCCATTTCAATATCAACCTTGAAATATACGGTATCGGTATTCCAATGAATGCCACTGTAATGAAAAGCTTGTATCTGTACCGGTACAAAAGAAGCATATATTGTTGCGACCAAGATAATAGCCGGCAAAGTCCTCAGCAGCATTGCGGATTTAATATTTAGGTTGCTTAAACGTTTCATAAATTTATCCCCAGTGTATAGAATAACAATTCAACCAATACATAATAACGATAAGTCAAGTATTAAGGTTAGCGACAAGTTCTTATAAACTAACGCTTCCCACGCAAACGACATGAATATATCTGCTTATCCTGCCTCAGAAGGCAGGATAAGTACAATCCACCTGCCAAACTCCATAGAGCATATTTAATTTCACGGTCATCTTCACCTCCTTTTAAGAAATGGATGAAGTCTTGATGTTTATGTTGGGCTCAAGCATTTCAGTAATAATAGAGAGTAGTTGCTGTATATGGACAATGGCTCGGGCTGTGTACATACAGTCCAGCGGAGCCCCATTTTGAGATATATCGATGGTCGCCGACATTGTGTATGATCGCTGAGTGGTCGTCATCCACATACCTTACTATCAAACCATTGTATGGCACACCGGTCCAACGGCTATAACTGCCATCATTCCAGTATATAGCCTGGTAAGGGGCATCAAGCCAGATTGTATTATCAACTGCCCGGTTATGCCAGGCATATGAATGGCAATTATACATTTGTGTTGCACTTCGAATTCTAGTCGCATATGGGAATTGTTAATCGTAATACCAGTTGATATAGGTTATCTGGGATGGTGTAAGCTCGTCCTCGGCTTCCATTTGTAAAGCCAGCACTGGACTTCCCATTGGCGTATATATGTATGTCCAGTAGTACCTGGAAAGATCGCGCTCCTCCAGGATTTGCTTAATGAGCATTGAGCTGAATTTTGCTCCAAGTGCACCATAAACCTCCGGATGGTTTTGCAGCAATTGGTGTTTTGTTTCAGTTTCGGATAAGAGCACCTGTGTCTGGTAAGTGGATAATTGTTTAAGAATCGGACGTTGTGACAGTATCATCTGAAGATTGTATAAATCAGTAAGAAATGCGCACTTTTCGAAATCGTCCCGCTGGATATCGAT
>JAAZBA010000071.1 GCA_012514045.1 Clostridiales bacterium
TCCCACAGCGAAATTTTTTCTCTCCATAGCGATGCCGGAACTGTTAAGATACTCGAATGTATCTCTGGCGCTATGTCCTATGGCAAGGACAACATATTTTGTGGGTATCTCCTTTTCCGAACCGTCACGGGAGTACACGATGGAGGATATTCTCCCATCCTTCGCCGTAAAGCGGTCAAAACGGCTTGAGAATATCACTTCTCCTCCCATGGATATTATTTCATCCCGCAGGGATACGACAATGTGACGTAGTTTATCAGTGCCTATATGGGGCTTTGCATCGATAAGTATGTCCTCAGGCGCGCCATGACGGACGAAGGTTTCAAGAATGTATCTTTGACGGATATCCTTTGTGCCTGTGTTGAGCTTGCCATCGGAAAAGGTGCCGGCGCCGCCCTCGCCGAACTGTACGTTTGATTCAGTATTGAGTTTCCCCCCACCCCAAAGAAGATCAACATCTCTGACCCTGTCAGGTATGCTTTTGCCCCGCTCCAGAAGAATCGGCTC
This sequence comes from Clostridiales bacterium, assembly GCA_012514045.1. Classification (GTDB taxonomy): domain Bacteria; phylum Bacillota; class Clostridia; order Oscillospirales; family QAMX01; genus JAAZBA01. The sequence continues at coordinate 508 of JAAZBA010000071.1, forward strand.
GGACCCGCACTTTGCCAGCGTCAGAGCGGCGAAAAGTCCCGCGGGACCGCTGCCAATAACGACAGGCTGATAGGACAGCTTTCGCTTTGATACAAAAACGTAGGGAGGTTGGCTATATTTCCTCAGGGTAGGGCAATTTGTCTTGACGTTTTCTCCCATATCAAAGGAGACGCTTGCTCTGTAACAGACATCATATTTTTCTCTTGCGTCCACGCTTCTTCGCTCAATACGCAGATTTGACAAAAGTGAGGGCTTTACCCGAAGCTTCTTAGCCGCGGCATGAAGAAGAGAAAAATCGTTATAATCCAATGGAAGGCGGATATCGGACAGAATATATCTCATTTATTTTTCTAAACGGTCATTTCTTTTTGCGGCCGGAGGGTTTGCCTGTGCTGGTGGGAATGGGCTTAGCCTTTGGCACCTCCACAGGAACATGGAATCTCTTCGGCCTCTTTTGAGACTTGGAAGCTGTTTTATTTTCCGAAGTTGACGATTTCTGTGAAGTTGAGTCAGCCGGAGCTGGATCTGTTTGATGAATAACCTTTTTGACAGACCTCTTGTCGATTGTCCTGCTTGATTTCTTCTTCTCCGGCTCTTTTTTTACACTGTCTTTCTTCTTTGGAGTGGATTTGCGTTTTTTCTTCTCTGCCAAGACAGGGGGGATAATTTCTTCTTCCCGAGAAATAGGTTCATCGCCGGAAAGCAGCGACATAGCGGCGCTTCTGCCCGCGACATAGCCGGAACTCCAAGCCCACTGGAGGTTGTACCCTCCGCAGTCACCGTCCACATCTATGAGCTCACCGGTGACATAGAGACCTTCAAACCTTGTCTCAAGTGTCGATGGATTGAGCTCCTGCTGGGAAAGGCCGCCGGCAGTAACCTGAGCTGATTGCCAGGGAGAAACGCCGGAGGGTTTGCATATCATATTTTTAGCGGCATATGCCAGCTTTTCCGCAATGTTATTGTCGAGAGCGCTGCACATACGGGCAAGGGAACCATCGTATACGCTCTTGATGACAGCCTGACCGAGGTTTTTATGGAATATACCGGTAAAGAGCTTCTCAATGGGCATGTCTCTCCGCTGTGATATTCTTCTCTTAAGCTCCTTTGACAGAACAGCTTCACTTATGGAAGGCAGCAGGTCGACGGAAACCTCAATATTTGATACCTTTTTGCCATCAACCGTACCGCAGGTGTAGTATTCGCTTACGAGCCTCGAAAGCTCGAATACACATATGCCTGAAAGCGCTCCGTCGGCAAACTGCAGTTCTCCGCGTTCTGCCTTGACGGTGCGTCCGTCTGCAATAATCGACACCTTGGAGGTGTGACGCACGCCTTTCAGCGCAGCGAGCTTCGATGAGTCACATTTTATCTGAGTAAGTGCCGGGAATGTGGCGGTGAATTTAAGCCCCAGAGATTTAAGAAGTTCATAGCCTGACCTACCGTCGGCATAGGAGGGGGACGAAAGGCCGCCTGAGGCGACAATAACTCTCTTAGCGCAGGATTTCATTTCGCTTGAGTGGAGGAGCCACATGTCGCCATCCCGTTCAATTCTATCTATGGGATAGTAGCACAGCTCATGCACCCTCAGGGCTTCAAGCTCAAGTCGCAGGATATCAAGAACAGAGGAGGAGTGCTGAGAATATGGGTAAAATCTCCCGCCGTCGTCAGAGACTGTGACCATACCAAAGGACTCAAAGAACGCAAGCGCTTCGCGATGGCCGAATGTGGTGATGACGGAGCCGGTAAGCTCGCCTGCGCCTCCTTTTTTATCTCCTACGCTGTGATACCGCTTTGAAACCAGGTCCCGCACTTTCTCGGGCGTAGCTCCGTCAAGGTTTCTGTTTGTGAAATTACACCGTCCGTTACCGGTGGCAAGCAATTTTTTGCCTACCTTGTCGCATGCTTCAAGAATTGCAATACGGGCGGTGCGGTTTTCTTCTTTCAAATATCTTGCGGCAGAGAGCGCCGCCATAAGACCTGAAGCGCCGCCGCCGACTATGGCTATATCGAATCTGTTTACTGTGGGATCCAAGAAAACACCTCCGTTATGTAGGGATTAATCATAATTCAACCGTTACTGGGCGGCAAAGAATTGTCTTTCTTCTTGTGCCGTCCTCGTCGGGATAATAGGAATCGCTGTAGACAAACAAAGCTTTGTTGTCTTCTATCGGAATGAGCTCAGGATTGTTGCAGGCTCCTGCCCATTGGTGGAAAGTGGGAACCTCCACCGGCTCGTTGAGAAGATGACTTCTGTCTTCGGGAGTCATGGCAACTACGGGTTCTGTCCACTCCACACCATCAAGGGTGCCCTGAATAAACATGCCGGGGCGGGCGTAGCACAGGAGGATGGCGCCGCAGGAGAGTTTGCAAAGACGGGGAAGAATGCCTGTAGGAGCGAATGGCTTCGGTTTTGACCATGTTTTTCCGCCGTCCTCAGAACGGGACATGTACATGGGACTCCATTCACATCCCATGGTAGGTCCCCATACCGAGCGCATAAACCATACAATGGAGCCATCCGGCATAAATTCTATGTCACTGTCGCTGAAGCCTCCAGACTTGTAGGGATACTCGTCTCCGTCGGCAGGATACTCCATATGAGCCCATTGAGTGAAAGTGTGACCGTTATCATCAGAGCGGAAGAGCTCCGCAGAGTAATAAGGGCTGTACTGACCGTTCTTCGGATTCAGGTGACCTTCGCCGGAAAAGGCTGTTACCCACAGGGCGTTGTCGGGACCCAGTTTAAGGTTTCCTCTGGGGAAATGTCCCTTGAGGGTCAGTGTTCCGTCTGTATCCTTATAGACAATATGAGTAAGATATGGCCAGTCAAGGCTTATTCGCTCCATTACCGGCTCTGTCTCGCCCGCCGGAATTCTGTAACCGATCCACTCTTTTTTGGCAAGCTCTTCGGGAAGCCTTTCTGCCTTGAAAGCATACATCATGAATCCGCCGGGCCAGGTCTGATAACCATCGGGAAGGGGAAGCTGCTTGCCGACAGCCTGCTTTGTATAGTCGTAATCAGGGGTATTAAAAAGCACATCGGTGAGAGAATAGCCCTCAAGCTTCGTGCCGGATATGGGAGGCAAGTATAGTCTGTCTCCATTGGGAAGTTTGAGACCGCAGGTCTTTGCTACAGAGCTGTCTCTTTCCTTCCAGCTTTTTCCGTTGTCCCAGCTTTCAAACCAGCGGCAGGTGTCTCCGTAGGTCTTTAGGTTGTCGTCCTCTACATGAACAGAGACCATTATGCGGTCTCCCAGATGGTACGGTCTGGGGAACTGGTACGGTCCCCAGGCTTTTTCCTCCGGCTTTATGCCGCGAACAATGACTCTTTCTTTTCCTAATGTTATTTTCATAAGATTCCTCCAAAAAACATACAATATCTTATACATATTATATCCTAATAACAAGCTATGTGTCAATCGGCAATATATTGATAAACGGGAGTTTTATGCCGGTGACATATATTTGAAGTCTTGAAATTACTTCTCCTATATGGTAAAATATCCTGAGACAGGCTAAAGGGAGGACAAAGGATGCTGCAAAAGGTGCTGTCATTTACGAGAAGATGCATAGAGGACTACGACATGATAGCCCCGAACGACAGGATTGCCGCAGGTGTTTCCGGAGGGAAGGACTCCCTCACGATGCTCCTTGCTCTGGCAAACTTAAAAAGGTTCTATCCCGTCCCTTTCGAGCTTGAAGCTGTAACACTCGACATGGGCTTTGAGGGTATGGATTTTTCTCCCATAACGGTTCTCTGCGATGAGCTGGGAATACATCACACCGTTATAAAGACTCAGCTCAAGGAAATTATCTTTGATGTGCGCAGGGAGGAGAACCCCTGTTCACTGTGCGCCAAAATGAGAAGAGGAGCGCTCCATGACGCGGCGATTTCTATCGGCTGCAATAAATGCGCTCTGGGACATCACCATGATGACGCGGTGGAAACCCTTATGCTTTCCCTCTTCTATGAGGGCAGAATAGGATGCTTTCGACCGGTGACTTATCTTGACCGCAAGAATATTACACTTATCCGGCCGATGCTGTACACGCCGGAACGGCTTATAAGATCCCTTGCAAACGGATATCCTCTGCCGGTGATAAAGAATCCATGTCCCGCAGACGGCAACTCGAAGCGCCAGAAAATGAAGGATCTTGTAAAAATGCTTGATAAACAAAATCCCGGACTAAGGGAGCGTCTCTTCGGAGCGATGCAGAGACTTCCCCTTGAGGGCTGGGAAAAAACCGATATAAGGAGATAGAAAAATGGCAAAGGGCAGAATGCCCATGGGAAACATGGGCGGAATGAACATGAACGCGATGCTCAAGCAGGCACAGAAGATACAGGCGGACATGGAGAAAATAAAGGCTGAGCTTGAAGAAAAGGAATATGAAGGCGCCTCCGGCGGTGGAGCCGTAAAGATAACAGTCAGTGGCAAGAAGCAGCTTACGGGCGTATTTATCGAACCGGAAGTACTGGAGGAAGACGCCGATATGCTATCCGACATGATAATCACTGCTGCAAATACAGCGCTCAGAGCTGCGATTGACGACTATGACCAGCAGATGAACCGTCTTACAGGCGGTCGTATGCAGGGTATGCTTTGATATGGCATCGTTTGCGGCTCCTGTGGAGCGACTGATAGAGCAGTTTGAATCCCTTCCGGGAATAGGACACAAAACTGCCCAGAGGCTTGCTTTCTACATAATATCCGCCTCCGATGAACGAGCTCAGTCTTTTGCTCAGGCTATCCTTGAGGCGAAGCAGCTTGTGACAAAGTGCAAAATCTGCTGTAATCTGTCTGAAAACGAGGAATGCGTCATTTGCTCTGATGACGGCAGGGACAGAGCCATCGTCTGCGTTGTAAGCGACCCGAAGGATGTAGCAGCTTTTGAGAGAAGCAGGGAGTATAACGGGGTGTATCACGTGCTTCACGGCGTAATCTCTCCCATGAACTATATAGGTCCCGATGATTTATGTATTCGCGAGCTTGTATCAAGGGTAACCGGGGGAGGGATCGAGGAGGTTATTCTGGCTACCAATCCCGATACCGAGGGAGAAGCCACGGCAATGTACATATCCCGTATTCTAAAGCCTTTCGAGGTCAAGGTTTCCCGTCTTGCCTACGGTATCCCAGTGGGAGGAAGACTTGAGTATGCCGACGAGGTTACTCTGCAGAAGGCTTTGGACGGCAGGACAGAAATGCTGTAGACTGTCTGAGGTGAGAAGATTTGCTTTCAAGACTTGACAAGGTGCTGTCGAACCTGGGACTGGGTTCTCGTAAAGAGGTGACGGAGGCGATAAGACGAGGACTTGTAACTGTTGATAACGAGGTATGCAGGGTTCCGGACAAGAAAATAGATCCCGAGGCGAGCGAAATCACCTTCCAGGGGGAAAAGCTTGTCTACAGACAGTACGACTACATAATGATGAACAAGCCGGCCGGTTACATATCCGCTACCGAAGATAGGAACAAGGTAACGGTTATTGAGCTTCTGCCGGATAGACTCAAAAGATTGGGACTTTTTCCCGCCGGAAGGCTTGACCGCGACAGTGAAGGTCTTCTCCTGCTGACAAATGACGGAAACGCGGCTCACGCCATTATTTCTCCGAAAAGAAACATCGACAAGCTATATTACATCAGATACTCAGGAGTGCTCAGCGACAACGCCGAAATGCTGTTTTCCCTGGGAATTGAGATTGACGGAGGAGAAAAATGCCTTCCCGCTGCTCTTGAACGGGTAGGAAATGGGGAAGCACACGTTACAATACACGAAGGGAAATACCACCAGGTGAAAAGAATGATATCCGCCGTGGGCGGAGAGGTGATATACCTTAAGCGTCTAAAAATAGGAATGATAGAGCTCGACGATTCACTCGCACCCGGAGAGATTCGCAGACTTACCACCGACGAGGAGAAATGGATTCGTGGCATTATCGAGAAACGATAAATTTGATATTTGTTATACAGTTTGTACAAACTTAAAGTTGCAACTTTGTTAAATGAACCACTATACTAATTCGAAAAAATCTGATATAATATCACCACAAGAATAAATATTGGAGGTAAATAACAGTATGGCAAGCGTAACACTAAAAGGCATGTACAAAAGATATCCTGGCGGCGTAACAGCTGTTTCGGATTTCAACCTGGAGATTGAGGATAAGGAATTTATTATCCTCGTTGGTCCCTCCGGATGCGGAAAGTCCACAACCCTTCGTATGATAGCTGGACTTGAAGAGATTTCCGAAGGCGAATTGTATATCGACAATAAGCTTGTTAACGACGTGGCGCCTAATGACAGAGATATTGCGATGGTTTTCCAGAACTACGCTCTGTATCCCCACATGACAGTATTTGAGAACATGGCATTCGGTCTTAAGCTCCGCAAGACGCCAAAGGCAGAAATAAAGAGGAGAGTTGACGAGGCTGCCAAGATTCTTGATATCAACCATCTTCTCGATCGTAAGCCGAAGGCTCTTTCCGGTGGTCA
>JAAZBA010000168.1 GCA_012514045.1 Clostridiales bacterium
TCACCGGACGTCTAATGTATGGCCGCCGTTACTCCGATGGTCTCCATCAGGCTATTGAAGCTAAGGAAAACGTCGAGGTGGAGCGTGAGAGCAAGACCCTCGCTACAATCACCTTCCAGAACTTCTTCCGTCTCTACAGCAAGCTCTCCGGCATGACAGGTACGGCTCTGACTGAGGAGGAGGAATTCAGGCATATATACGCCCTTGACGTAATTGAAATCCCCACAAATAAACCAGTAATCAGAATCGACCATCCGGATATAGTCTACCGTACAAAGAAGGCTAAGTACAATGCCGTCGTTGCCAAGGTGGAGGAGTGCATCGCCAAAGGTCAGCCTATAATGGTTGGTACAGTCTCCATTGATGTATCAGAGCATATATCCAAGCTTCTAAGTGCAAGAAATATAAAGCACGAAGTGCTCAACGCCAAGTATCATGAGCGTGAAGCCGAGATCGTGGCTCAGGCAGGTCGCTTCGGCGCTGTAACAATTGCCACCAACATGGCGGGCCGCGGTACCGACATAAAACTTGGTGGTAATGCCGATTTCCTCGCAAAAACCGAGCTCATTCGCCTTGGCTACCTCGATGAAGTGGTCAACGAGGCTGTGGGCTTTGCAGACACTACAGACGAAACAATCCTTGAAACAAGAGAAAAGTACAAAGAGCTGCTTGCTAAATACTCTGTAGGCATAAAGGAGAATGCGGAAAAGGTACGAAACGCCGGAGGTCTCTATGTCTTGGGTACCGAGCGTCATGAGTCCCGCCGTATTGACAACCAGCTTCGAGGCCGAAGCGGCCGTCAGGGTGATCCCGGTGAGTCCACCTTTGTCCTCTCCCTTGAGGACGATCTCATGAGACTATTCGGCTCAGAACGAGTCAGCGCCATGATGGAGACACTAAGGGTTGACGACAATATGCCCATCGAACACAGCATGCTTACAAACACAATCGAGTCTGCGCAGAAGCGTGTTGAGGGACGTAACTTCCAGGCGCGTAAAACCGTCCTTGAATACGATGATGTTATGAACATGCAGAGGAACATCATCTATAGCCAGCGTGCCACAGTGCTCAACGGCGAGGATATTAAATCTGTTATCGAAAAGATGATAAGAGATTCCATCACAAGAGAGGTAGCATCCCTCCAGACTGAAAGCATGACAGTCAGCCGCGGTGATCTGGAAACGCTTAGAACTCTCTATGAGGGAGGCGTTATTCCCGAAGGTGCTCTCAAATTCACCTTCGGAGAGCTTGAAAGCCTGACCTATGATATGGTCAAGGAGATTATCCTTGAAGCCGCTGAGAAAAACTACGAAGCCAGAGAACAGGAGTTCGGTTCCCGCTTTATGCGTGAGGCGGAAAGAGTCATGCTTCTCAGAGCTGTTGATACTAAGTGGATGAACCACATCGATGACATGCAGGAGCTTCGCCGTGGCATCGGTCTGAGAGCCTTCGCCCAGAAAGATCCTGTTATCGAGTATAAGCGTGAGGGCTTTGACATGTTTGAAGCCATGATCGCCGCCATTCAGGACAACACAACTCAGCTTATTTACAGGGTAAGACCCAGAGGTGAGGAAGAAGAGCCAAAGCGTGAGAAGGTCGCCAAGGAAACAGGCGATAACCGCAGCGACGGCACCCTCAAGAAGCAGCCCATAAGAAAAAAGCCCTCTGAAAAAGTGGGCAGAAACGATCCCTGCCCTTGCGGCAGCGGCAAAAAATACAAGAGATGCTGCGGTTTTGACCAAAAGCCGATGAATTAATCCTCTTGTAATACACTATATGTTGATTTATAATAAAGATAAAGCAGTAATAAAAGGAGTAAAACACATTATGATCAAAATAGCCCCTTCTATTCTCTCCGCTGATTTTGCGAACCTTCAGCGTGACATCTCTGCCGCCGGAGAGGCGGGAGCCCCCTATGTCCATGTTGATGTTATGGACGGGCACTTCGTACCCAATATCACCATCGGCGCGCCTGTAGTAAAATCGCTTCGTAAGGCTACAGACCTTGTTCTGGATGTGCATCTCATGATAGACCGCCCCGACAAATACCTTGACGACTTTCTGGAAGCCGGTTCCGACATAATCACCGTCCACTATGAATCTCCCGGCTATTCCGAGACGCTTATCGACAAAATACATGCCGCCGGCAAGCGCGCTTCCGTATCCATCAAGCCAAAGACACCGGCTGAGGTGCTCTTTCCCTTGCTTCCAAAGCTTGACATGGTGCTTGTTATGACAGTAGAGCCGGGGTTTGGCGGTCAAAGCTTCATCGAGAGCACAATACCCAAAATTCGGGCTCTGAGAGCAGAGATAAAAAAGAACGGCTATGACTGTGAGCTTGAAATAGACGGAGGAGTTGACGCCTCCAACATAGGCGCTTGTGTTGAATACGGCGCAAATGTCATTGTAGCAGGCTCCGCCGTGTTCGGCAAGGGCGACATCGCAAAGGCTATGGCTGCCCTCAAGGAAGGAATAGGAGACCGTGACGTATGAAAATCGGCATAGTAGGCCTTCCAAATGTGGGAAAGAGCACGCTCTTTAATGCCATCACAAACGCCGGCGCTGATGCAGCCAACTACCCGTTCTGCACCATCGACCCCAACATTGGCATCGTAGCGGTGCCCGATGAGCGGCTTGATCCTCTTACGGAGATGTACAAACCCGAAAAAACCACTCCTGCCGTCATCGAGTTCGTGGATATAGCTGGGCTTGTTAAGGGCGCCTCAAAGGGCGAAGGCTTAGGCAACAAGTTCCTTGCCAACATTCGTGAAGTGGACGCAATAGTGCATGTGGTACGCTGCTTTGAAGATGAGAACGTTGTGCATGTGGAGGGTTCCATTGACGCCGGACGTGATATAGAGATTATTGATCTTGAGCTTATCCTGTCTGATATGGAGCTCCTGGAGCGCAGAATCGATCGCTTGAGCAAACTGGCTAAAGGCGACAAGAAGTATTATGACGAGATTGATATTCTGAAGCGGCTCTATGATCATCTGGAGTCCGGTCACCTTGCCTCCAACTTCGACTGCGACAAGGAGGAGAGAGAAATCGTAAACAGTGTGTCGCTCCTTACAAAGAAGCCCGTTATTTACGCCGCCAACCTTGACGAGGAGGGCTTTAAGTCTTACCATGACAATCCCTTCTACAAATCCATTGAACAGATTGCCGCCTCCCAGGGTTTCTCTGTGCTCCCCATCTGCGCTGAAATCGAGCAGGATATCTCCGAGCTCCCCGAGGAAGACAAACAGGTTTTCCTGGAGGAACTTGGAATCAGCGAATCCGGTCTTTCAAGACTTATTAAAATCAGCTATGATCTTCTCGGTCTCATGTCCTACTTTACAGTCGGTCCCAAAGAGGTAAGAGCCTGGACAATTAAAAAGGGCACCAAAGCTCCCAAAGCCGCTGGAAAGATTCACACCGACTTTGAGCGCGGCTTCATCAAAGCAGAATGTATAGGTTTCGACGAGCTTATGAATTGCGGCTCTATGGCTGCGGCAAAAGAAAAAGGGCTTATTCGTATTGAAGGAAAAGAATACA
>JAAZBA010000061.1 GCA_012514045.1 Clostridiales bacterium
ACCGTATCCGGCACAGAAGGAGTGGGCACAAAGATAAAGATCGCCATGGAGCTCGATATCCATGACACAATCGGCATAGACGCGGTGGCTATGTGCGTAAACGACATCGTCTGCTCCGGCGCCGCTCCCATGTTCTTCCTCGACTATATCGCCTGCGGCAAGAATAAGCCTGAAAAGATAGCGAAAATCGTCTCCGGCGTGGCAGACGGCTGCAAGCTGGCGGGCTGCGCCCTTATAGGAGGGGAGACCGCGGAGCATCCCGGGCTTATGGCGGAGGACGACTACGACCTGGCGGGCTTCTCTGTTGGTATCGTGGACTACGATGACATTATCGACGGCTCAAAGCTTGCTTCCGGCGACGTTATCATAGGCCTTAAGTCCAGCGGCGTTCACTCAAACGGCTTTTCACTTGTAAGAAAGGTGCTGGGCGACACGAAGGAAGCCCTTGGAGAATACGTTCCATCCCTGGGAAAGACACTGGGAGAGGAGCTTTTGACACCGACAATCATCTATGTAAAGCCTGTGCTTGAGCTTATTAAAAATATATCCGTCAAAGCCATAAGCCATATAACCGGTGGCGGCTTCTATGAAAATATCCCCAGAATGCTGAAAGGCGGCTTCATGGCGGAAATCGAGAAGGATTCCTTCGAAATCCCCGAGATATTCAACGTCATCGCCGAAAGAGGAAATATCCCGCAGCGAGACATGTTCAACACCTTCAATATGGGCATCGGCATGGCGCTTGTTGTGGCGGCTGAGGACGTCTCGAGGGCTTTGGAGATTTTGGGCGACAGCGCCTGTGTCATCGGCCGTGTGCTCGAGGGCGAGGGAATAGTGATAAAATGAGTGTGAAGAGAGTTGCTGTGCTGGTGTCCGGCGGCGGCACAAATCTTCAGGCGCTTATCGACAGCCGGGACAGGGGAGAGCTGGGAGAAAACTGCACTCTGTCTCTGGTGCTGTCAAGCGCCTCCGATGTCTACGCCCTTGAGAGAGCGAAAAAAGCCGGTATCCCCTCCATTGTGGTGGAGCGGAAGGGCAAAAAGCGGGAAACCTTCACGCGCAAGGTCATTGAGGCGCTGCTAGGAAACAACATCGACCTTGTGGTGCTTGCGGGCTTCATGTGCATAATGGGACCAGAATTTACCAAAGTCTTTGAAAACAGGGTTATAAATGTACACCCTGCCCTTATCCCCTCCTTCTGCGGCGACGGCTTCTACGGTCTCAAGGTTCACGAAAAGGCGTTGGAATACGGAGTGAAGGTAAGCGGCGCCACGGTGCATTTTGTAAACGAGATAACTGACGGAGGGCCGATAATTGCCCAGAAAGCGTTGGAGGTAAGGGATGATGACACCCCCGAGACACTCCAGAGGAGGATCATGGAGCAGTGCGAATGGCGTCTTCTGCCCGTGGCGGTAAGGCTTTTCTGTGATGGCAGACTTGCGGTGGAGGGCAGAAAGGTTTACATAAAGAAAGAGGAAAATATATGACAATAAGAGAATATCTTCATGGCAACACATACCCCGGGCGGGGAATCATGCTGGGACTGCATGAGGACGGCAAGACAGCCGTAGCCGCCTACTTCATCATGGGTAGAAGCGTTAACAGCCGCAACCGCGTGTTTGTTCTCGAGGGTGAGGACATGCGCACAAAGGCCTACGATGAGTCAAAGATGGCGGATCCCTCCCTTGTTATATACTACCCGGTCAGAACACGCGACGGATATACAATAATTACAAACGGCGACCAGACAGACACGATCCGCGACTTTATGGCGGACGGCGGCACCTTTGAGCAGGCGCTCCGTACTCGTGAATTCGAGCCGGATCCCCCCATATTCACCCCGAGAATATCAGGTATCATGCGCTTTTCCGGTCTCTATGGCTATAAGCTGTCCATACTCAAGAGCGACGGCGAGGGAAAGAGCTGCCAGAGATATTTCTTCGAGTATGATTCCCCCATAGCGGGACAGGCTCATATTATCCACACATATCTTCACGACGGAAACCCCGTTCCCTCCTTTGAGGGCGAGCCGGCAAAAATAGAGATCGGCGGCGCTATCGAAGAGGTGGCAAAGGAACTCTGGGAGAGCCTTGACGGGAATAACAAGGTGTCGTTGTTTGTCCGCTTTACAGACATTGACACGGGCAAGAGCGAAACGAAAATAATTAATCGGCTGGAGGAATAGAATCATGACAGAACTTTCACTGAAATACGGCTGCAACCCCAACCAAAAACCTGCGAAAATTTTTATGAAAACAGGCAAGCTCCCGGTAGAGGTGCTTTCCGGCCGCCCCGGCTATATAAATTTCCTTGACGCCCTAAACGGCTATCAGCTGGCAAGGGAACTTAAGGAGGCTACGGGACTCCCCGCCGCCACATCCTTTAAGCACGTAAGCCCTGCCGGCGCCGCCGTTGGTCTTCCTCTCACTGAAATAGAAAGAAAAATCTATTTTTGTGAGAAAGCGAAGCTTTCTCCCCTTGCGTGCGCATACGCCAGAGCCAGAGGAGCGGACAGAATGTCCTCTTTCGGCGATTTCATCGCCCTGAGCGATATATGCGACCGCGAAACCGCCAGGCTCATCTCCCGTGAGGTATCCGACGGTATTATAGCCCCGGGATACACCGATGAGGCGCTTGATATCCTCACAAACAAGCGGAAAGGCGCTTATAACGTTATAAAGATAGATGAAAACTACCGTCCCGACCCCATCGAGCATAAGCAGGTGTATGGGATCACCTTTGAGCAGGGCAGAAACGAGCTTAAAATAACTCCGGAGTTGTTCGAAAACCGCCCTACCGCCAACAAAGAAATCCCTGAAGGCGCTCTGCGGGATCTGATGATCGCTCTGATTACACTAAAGTACACCCAGTCAAACTCCGTATGCTACGTAAAGGACGGTCAGGCGATCGGCATCGGCGCCGGTCAGCAGTCAAGGATCCACTGCACCCGCCTCGCCGGCAACAAGGCTGATATATGGTACCTCAGACAGCACGAGAAGGTGCTGGGACTGAAATTTAAGGAAGGCTTAGGCAGACCAGAGAGAGACAACGCCATCGATGTATACATCTCCGACGATTATGAGGATGTGCTGGGAGATGACATATGGCAGGAGACCTTTGAGATACGCCCCGAGCCTCTTACAAGGGAAGAAAAGAAGGCTTGGCTTGACACCCTCACCGGAGTGGCGTTGGGCAGCGACGCGTTTTTCCCCTTCGGCGACAATATCGAGAGAGCCCGCAGAAGCGGCGTCGGCTACATAGCCGAGCCCGGTGGCTCTATCCGAGACGACAATGTAATCGCCGTGTGCGACAAGTACAACATCGCCATGGCATTCACCGGGGTAAGACTGTTCCATCATTGATTGTGTGACGCATACATGCGTCACGCAGACCCGGAGGGGGATCACCCCCACACATCCCCAATATCTCAAGGAGGTAATTTCATGAAAATACTCATCATCGGCGGAGGCGGAAGGGAGCATACCCTTGCCTGGAAGCTGGCGCAGAGCCGCAGGGTTGACAAGCTCTGGTGCGCTCCCGGCAACGGAGGCATCGCCGCTCTGGCGGAGTGCGTGCCGCTCAAAGCTACGGATATTGAGGGCATCTTGGCGTTCGCCAAGGAAAACAAGCCCGATATGGTAATGGTAGCTCCGGACGATCCTCTTGCTCTCGGGCTTGTGGACGAGCTGGAAAAATTTGGCATCCGCGCTTTCGGTCCCCATAAAAATGCTGCCATTATCGAAGCGAGCAAGTCCTTCGCCAAGGATCTGATGAAGAAATACAGCATCCCCACCGCCAAATATGAGGTTTTTGACGATGAGGAAGCGGCGGTTAAATATATAGAGCGTGAGGGCGCTCCCATTGTGGTAAAGGCGGACGGTCTCGCCCTAGGCAAGGGCGTAACTGTCGCAATGACCGTTCAGGAGGCGGTGAACGCCGTGCGTGACGCCATGAGCGGCGGAACCTTCGGAAAAGCCGGCGCAAGAGTGGTCATCGAGGAGTTCATGACGGGCACAGAGGTCACGGTGCTCTGCTTTACCGACGGAAAAACAGTTGTCCCCATGGTATCAAGCCAGGACCACAAGAGAGTATTTGACAACGATCAAGGTCCCAACACCGGCGGTATGGGCGCTTTCGCCCCTTCAAGGGTCTATACAGAGGAGATCGCCGACTACTGCATGGAGAACATTTTTCTGCCCACAGTGAGAGCCATGGAGACAGAGGGCAGACTCTTTAAGGGTGTACTGTATTTCGGTCTCATGATTACCCCCGAAGGTCCAAAAGTGGTAGAGTATAACGCCCGCTTCGGCGATCCGGAGGCTCAGGTAGTGCTTCCTATGCTGAAGACCGACCTTGTGAGCATCTTTGACGCCTGTATTGACGGTACCCTTGACAAACTCAAGGTGGAATTCCTTTCCGGAGCCTGCGCCTGTATCGTGCTTGCCAGCGGAGGCTATCCCGGAAGCTATGAAAAAGGCAAGGTAATCGAGGGTCTGGGCAGGCTCCCGGCGGACGCCGCCGCGTTCCACGCCGGCACAAAGCGTGAGGGAGACAAGATTGTCACAAACGGCGGCCGTGTCCTGGGTATTACCTCCCGCGGAAGCACCCTTGATGAAGCGATTGAGAAAGCCTACAAGGCTGTGAAATATGTCAGCTTCGAAGGTATGCACTATAGAACAGATATCGGCAGGAAAAAGGAGTAATTATACTATAAATGAAGCCGAAAAAAACCCTAAAAGCTGATAGAATAAAAGGAATCAGAAAGAAGGGAAAAATATGTCGATTTACAGTAAAGCGCTTGGAG